>JBAWAM010000342.1:0-1746 GCA_049589315.1 Myxococcaceae bacterium | reverse complement strand
CCTCGCCGCTGCGCGCCTCCGAGGAGGAGCTCAAGGACTTGCCTCCGGCGCTGATCGTCGTCGGAGAACACGACGTCCTCCGCGACGAGGTCGAGGCCTACGCGCACAAGCTCAGCTCCGCCGGCGTGTCGGTCGCGGCCACGCGCCTTCTCGGGACGATGCACGATTTCGTGATGCTCAACCCGATCACGAACACCCCGGCGCCTCGGGCGGCGATCCGGTTCGTGACCGAGACCCTCCGACGTGTCTTCGGCGAGAAGCGTCGCGCCGAGGAGAAGGTCGGCGGAGTCGAGTACGCCGCACTGCAACGGGAACAGCAGCAGCCGACGATGCACTGACGGCCTGACGCACTGACCCACGACGCGGAACGGAGAAGCCCCGTCTCCACAGGGTCACCCCGCGGGGCGGCCCCTCCGCGTCACTTCTTCCCAGCGGCCTTCGCCGGCTCGAGGCTGAACCGGCCCGCCTTCCTGTCCCACTTCAGGGCGCGGGAGTGCTTCCCGAGAGGGCAGGCGGCTCTCGCTGCGGCCGGGGCCTCCTCGCCTCCGAGCACGGCCTCGGTGAGGGTGACCGAGGCGCGAAGGGTGGTGCCCTGCCGCGGAAGGGTGAAGACGATTCCATCCTCTTCGAGGACCTTCCTGCTGCCCTCCGGCAGCGCCGCCAGGCAACTGGCCTCGATGAAGTCCGTCAGCCGGAGCGCAGGGAGGGCGCTGCGCGTGATGGCCTTCCACTGGCCTCCGTCCCGGGCGAGGAGCGAGAGTCGGCCTCGCTCCGCCGGGCTTCCATCGAGGCTCCAGGTGCTGAGGGCGACGAGAGGGGAGTTGTCAGCCCTGAGGAAGAGGGCCGCCTGTGCCGTGAGGGTGCCATCGCCCCCCTCCGTGACGACTTCGATGAAGCCGTTCCGGGTGTCGACGGTGGGGACGAGCTCCTCGTCGGTGTCCGGGTTGCGCGTGCTCCAGCCGTCGCTGGTGCGCGTCAGCTCGTACTTCACGCTGTAGGGGAAGAGGCGCTCGGGAATCTGCCTGTAGCAGTCCACCACGCTCTTCGGGGCCTCCGCGGCGATGGCCTCGAGCGTCCCCCCCAGCAGTCCGAGCGCGAGCACGGTGGGAAGGAGTCTTCGGTGAGAGTGGGGCAGCGCGCGCACGTGTTCCTCCTCGAAGTCGTCCCCACAGCCTCGTGCCATCAGCGCTCGTCCGCCAGAGCTTCCCCAGAGTATGACACACGTGGCCGGGAGACGGTGGGCACACCAGGGTCCACGCCATGCCTCGCGCAGGAGCGTGGTGGGGTAGAAGGTGTCGCGCCAGCAGACAACTCCATGCCCGACGTCCACAGCCCGCGATACGCCCCGAAGCAGCCCCTCTGCTCGCCGAGCCGCGTTGGTTCCCTCGACGCCTCGCATGAGGTGACGTCGTGGGCCCCGAGTTCGAATCTGTTCGCGCGACGCTGAACTGCGACAGCGGTGGCGGCCGGCAGGCGCATTGGGCCTACACGCGCGCGATCGGCGCACAGCGCCGTTCCCCGAGCGATCGGCTACCTTCTCGAGCGTGTCCACCGAACAGTGGAAGAGGGAGCTCATCTCTCACCCGACGGCGGTCGTCACGCGTGAGCACAGCAGCTCCGCGTTCGATCTCGGCCTCCACGCGAACTCGGAGCTCGGTCCCATCGAGCTGTCGCTGAAGGTCGACGGCGCGACGGCGGTCGTCGTGGTGCTGGCGCCCATGGTAGGGAAGCTGTCCGCGCTGTTCC
>JBAWAM010000341.1:0-8513 GCA_049589315.1 Myxococcaceae bacterium | reverse complement strand
CGTGCTCGACACCGGCGCGGAGACCACCTTCCTGCGTTCCTCCCTGTTCGAGCCACTGACGAGCGACCGCGCCGTCCTCCGCGAGATCCGGGTGGGAAGTGGCTTCGCCGGTACCTTCGTCGCCACTGCCACGCGCGCCCGAACCCTGCGCATCGGCGAGCACACGAGCACGTCCGCGCTCGTCCTCTCCGCCCCCGCTGTCGACGCCGAGCTCGATCGGCTGGGAAGCCTCTACGGCCGACAGGTCGATGGATTCCTCGGATGGTCCTTCCTACGCGAGTTCGAGGTCTCGCTCGCGCTCGGGTCCGCCAGCGACCTGACGACGCGTGCGCTCGGGCTCGAGCGTTTCGACACCCAATCGCATTGGACGCGCGAGTTCGTCGGCATCGGCATCTACCGTTCGCAGTCCGAGGACCCGCCGGGGATCAAGGTCGAAGGCTTCCTCGATCCGTCCCCCGCGCAGGCGGCCGGCCTGCAGATCGGCGACGTCATCGTGAAGGTCGACGGCACCCCGGTGAGCGGAACCGATCCCCTCCGGGCCTCGAACGAACACGTCGAGCTCGAGCTGCTCCGGAGCGGCCAGCCGCTGACGTTGCAGGTCGAGTACCGGGACCTGCTCCCGGATCCGGCGCCTTGAGGCGACTCATGATCCGGGTCGCGTGAACGTTCCGGACGGCGCGTCAAAGAAGCCGCGGATCACGGCCGCGATCGCCAGCGGGGTTCCGATCCGCTCGTCGATCAACGGGTCGAGCGCCTCGACAAACTCGCGTGCCGACCTGAACCGCTCGGCACGCTCCCGGGAGAAACCACGCTCGATGATCGCGTCGAGCGACGCCGGTACGTCGGGGCGAATCGCGCTCGGTGGGCGAAAGCGGCGCTCGCGCACCGCATCGAACACCTCTTCAGGCGTTTTCCCGGTGAACGGCCGCTCCAGGGTGATCAGCTCGTACAGGGTGACCGTGGCCGCCCAGAGATCCGCCTCCCACGTGACCTCGCCGCGGAGGACTTCGGGCGAGACGTAGTAGGGCTTCCCGTGGAGTGCGCTGCCGACGCCGCCGTGCACCCGAGCGCGCGCCACGCCGAAGTCGCCGAGCTTGATCTCGCCGGTCCGCGAGATGAACAGGTTCGACGGGGACACGTCGCAGTGGACGATCTCCAGCAGGTGTCCGTCCGGCCCCTTCGCTTCGTGCGCCTGGGCCAGCGCCTCGAGCAGGGTCCTTCCGAGGAACAGCGCGAAGTCGAGTGGCAGGAAGATCCCGCGGGCCTTGCAGCGGCGAAGCACCTGCCCCAGATCGCGCCCGTCCACCAACTCCATCACCATGAACCAGGTGTCGTCCTGCGCGCCCACCTCGAACACGTGCACCACGTTCGGATGGTCGAGCAGTCGTGACAGTGCGGCCTCGTTGGTGAATTGGGCGATGTACTCCGGGTCCCGGGCGAGCTCCGGGAGCAGTCGCTTGAGCGCGACCTCGCGGCCCGCCATCGGTCCGGAGCGAACGCGGGCACGGAACACCTCGGCCATCCCGCCACTGCCCAGGAGCGACAGGAGTTCGTAGTTTCCGAATACTTTCGGGCCCACCCCGGTCACGAGATCTCCGCTAACGCTGCCTTCTATTCCGACCCTTCGTGCTGCGATCCCACGCCTTGCTCAACAGCTTCTTGAACTCGGGGTCGTCGTGGAACATTCGGGTGAGGTCCCTGTCCGTGGACATCTTGCCAGCCTCCGAGAAGCCGAGCCGGATCGCCTGCCGCAGACTCTCCAGCGCCTGTTCGCGCTCGTTCAGGCGGCTCCAGGCACACGCCAGGTTGTAGTACACGATGGGGTCGCGCCCATTCAGCGCAGCGGCCCGCCGGTAGGCGTCCACCGCCGCGCGCGGGTTGTCGAGCATCATCTGCGTGACGCCGAGCTGAACGTACGCGTGCCTGTTGTCGTCCTCGTAGCTGAGCCCCATCTCGAGCTGGGATCGGGCGCCCTTGTAGTCGCCTCGTTCGAGCATCCGCTGCGCGACCGCGAACGCCTTCCTGGCCTGCGACTGGGCGCTCTTACGGGACCTCTTCATCCGGGCGAGCTGCGCGGCGGAGCCCGTCGACTTCGAAGGGTCCCCAGGCTCGTCCGCCTGCAGCCTGAGCAGCCCATCTTTGAGCGCCGGAGACGTGCACCCGGAATCCAGCCGGACATGGGCAGACAGGCTTCTGTCGTCGGGATTGTAGAAGCCCAGGATGGGAAAGACCTTCTCGCCGCATGCGGCGCCCGCCTGGCAGAGAATGACTGTCCCGACCAGGACGTTCCCTTCGAAGCGGCCTTCCAGGATGCGCCGCTCGGGGAGGAAGCCGCACGCCCCCCCGTCCTCCGAGTGGCCGGTCAGGCCCTCTTCAGTGGATTGGAGGCGAAGCACGCCGAGGTCGCCATGCCACGCACCCGAGAGGTCGGGTTCGGCGAAGGCCGGTGCGGAGGCAAGAGCCACCAGGCCAACGACGGCCGTTCTGGCGAGGGAGCTGGGCATCCAAGCGAAAAGCGAACCGCCATCATAGAAGTGTGACAGCTGGCTTGTAAACGGTGCGTGGACTGCCTTGACCCCTGCGGATCGCGTTCTTATCATGCTGGAGCGAGGTCACCTTTTAACAAAGGATTTCAGGAGCTTATGTAGTTACGCCTCTATGTGGGCTGTCCCCTGCGGGGCGCGTGATGGGCAGCAGATATTCGAACCTATAGTCCATAATGGGAGTCGGTCCGGGCGCTGTGTGCACGCCCTCCCCGCAAGGGGTTGGGAAGCCTGAGGTGCTTCGGTTTCGGGTCCCACCTGATTTCTTCAGGGTTCAATGGACGCTGCACACACGGCCATGCGGCGGGGGACTTTTTTCGAGGGGGGTCGGGCGTGAGTGACGGGATGGTGACGGGGCAGGACCTGGCGACGCAGAAGGCATCCTTGCGGGAGACGCTTACCGCGCGCCGCAAGGCCCTGACGCCCCAGGTCCTCGACACCCGGGGATTGAAGGTCCAGTCGCGCTTTCTGGCGACGCAGTATTACGAGAAGGCTCGGACGATCGCGCTGTATGCGCCGATTCGCGGAGAGGTTCCCACCCGGGACATCCTCGTGGCGGCGCTCTCGGATGCAAAGACGGTCGTCTACCCGCTGTCGCACGTGCACGGACGCATCCTGTCGTTCCGTGCCATCACCTCGGAGTCCGAGCTGGAGCCCGGGCGCCTGGGCGTGCGGGAGCCCTCCAACACGGCCGACCTGATCCCGGTGGAGGACGTCGACCTGTTCGTCGTCCCCGGGCTGGGGTTCAGTCGGGACGGGAAACGACTTGGGCGCGGCGGCGGATATTACGACGCGACCTTGAAGGCAGCAGTGGAGCGGAGCCGTAGAGTAGGACTCGCATTCAACGATCAAGTGGTAGATGACATCCCCGTCACGCAGGATGACGTGGTGATGGACATGGTCGTGACCGAGTCCGAGATGCTGCGGGGACTCTTCCGCGACTGGAACTTCGAGGGAACGTGAAACTTCTGTTCATGGGGGATGTGGTCGGAAAGCCAGGCATGTTGGCGGTCCGAAATCTCCTCCCCCGTCTGATCGCGCGGCACGAGGTCGATCTCGTCATTGCCAATGCAGAGAACTCCGAAGGCGGCGCCGGGATCTCGGGCGAAACCGCGGAGGCGCTGTTGTCGTCGGAGGTCGATCTGCTCACGTCGGGCAATCACTTCTGGACCAAGAAGCAGATCATCCCGTGGGTGGAGAGAAACCCGGATCGTCTGCTTCGGCCGGCGAACTATCCCCCCGGCGCGCCCGGCAAGGGCCATACGATCATCAAGACGAAGGACGGGCGGAAGCTCGGGGTGATCAACCTCGAAGGCCGCGTGTTCATGAAGAACCTGGAGTGCCCCTTCCGCACCGGCGAACGCCTGGTGAAGGAGCTGAGGGAGCAGACCGCGTGCATCTTCGTCGACATGCACTGCGAGGCCTCCAGCGAGAAGAACGCAATGGGCGCGTACCTCGACGGCAAGGTCTCCGCGGTGGTGGGCACCCATACGCATGTGCAGACCGCGGACGAGCGGATCCTCCCCGGAGGGACCGCGTTCATCACCGACGTGGGGATGTGCGGGCCGCTCGACTCGGTGATCGGCGTGAAGAAGGAGCTCTCGATCGAGAGATTCCTGACCCAGCGCCATGTCGCCTACGAGGTGGCGAAGAACCTCGTCTATCTCCAGGGCGTCGTCGTCGACATCGATGATGCATCCGGAAAGGCGAAGAGCATCGAACGGGTGCGCGAGCACCTCCCGGGCACCTGATCACTCTGGTATACGCGCCCGCATGTCGAACGACGCACTGCGACGCGCTACGCCGGACGAGCAGTTCGAGGAGATCACCCGCGGGACCGTCGACCTCCAGGTCGCGGAGGAGCTGAAGTCCAAGCTCGAGCGCTCCTACAAAAAGGGAGAGCCGCTGATCATCAAGGCCGGCTTCGATCCGACCCGGCCGGACCTGCACCTCGGTCACTCGCTGCTGCTCACGCGCATGCGGCGGTTCCAGGAGTTCGGTCATCAGATCATCTTCCTGATCGGCGACTTCACCGCTCTGATCGGAGACCCCTCTGGGAAGAGCGCCGCCCGCCCTCCCCTCACCCGCGACGAGGTCGCCCGGAACGCCGAGACCTACAAGGAGCAGGTGTTCAAGGTGCTCGACCCGGCGGTCACCCAGGTGCGGTTCAACTCCGAGTGGCTCGACACCCTCGGCGCCGAGGGGATGATCCGGCTCGCCTCGCGCTACACCGTGGCGCGCATGCTGGAGCGCGACGACTTCAAGAAGCGCTACCGCGAAAACCGGGCGATCAGCATCCACGAGTTCCTCTACCCGCTGCTCCAGGGCTACGACTCGGTCGCGCTGAAAGCGGACGTGGAGCTCGGCTCGACCGACCAGCTCTTCAACCTGCTCATCGGGCGGCAGCTCATGAAGGAGTACGGGCTCGAGCCGCAGGTGATCATGACCGGGCCCATCCTCGAGGGCCTCGACGCGAAGATGGTCGACGGGAAGATCGTGGGCGACAAGATGTCGAAGAGCCTCGACAACTACGTCGGCATCAACGAGCCGCCCGAGCAGATCTTCGGGAAGCTCATGTCGATCACCGACGATCTCATGTGGCGCTACTACGAGCTGCTCTCGTCGAAGCCGCTCAAGGAGCTCGAGGCGCTCAAGCAGGCGGTGGCAGAAGGCCGCGAGCATCCGAAGACCGCGAAGGTGGCGTTCGCTCAGGAGATCACCGCGAGGTTCCAGGGCGATGAGGCGGGACGCAAGGCGGTCGAGGACTTCGAGCGCCGATTCGCGAAGAAGGAGCTGGTCGCGGAAGACCTGCCGCTGACCGAGCTCTCGCTCGCGGGCGCGCCGAAGATGGCCGTGACCAAAGCCGCCACCGAGGCGAAGCTCACCGCTTCGGTGACCGAGGCGCGCAAGATGATGACCCAGGGCGGGCTGCGCGTGAACGGCGACAAGGTTCAGGATCCGAAGGCCGAACTGGAGCCCGGCGAGTACCTGATCCAGGTGGGCAAGCTGAAGGCCGCGCGCGTGAAGCTGGCCTGACGTCGTCTGCGCGTGCCGCCAGCGAGGCTCGTACGCGTCGGCAATTCGCGATCGCGCGACGGGCTGACGCGGGCGAAGCAGTTCCGCGGGCGAGCTGACGAACCGATCGAGGCGTGTCCACTTGCTGGATTCACCAACTCCCGCTGGAGCCGCGGCCCGACGAGGAACCGCCGCCGAAACTGCTGCTCCCTCCCGAGGAGGACGAGCTTCGCTGACGTCGCGGAGTGCTGCGCTTGAAGCTACGGACGTGGTTGCAGTGACCGCAGGTTTCCGTGACCTTCACGACGCCGCCGTGATCGTAGGTCGCGGCCACGAGGGTCTGGCTCTTCGACAGCGCGGTCTTGTAGCGGCACTTTGCGCAAGAGGTCCGCCCCGAGAACCACCGGCCATAGCGGAGCACGAGGGTGTCCTCGCAAGGCACGCAGTACCAGACGTCGTAGTCCACCGACTTGAATCGCTCCTCTGAGCGCTGACCCTCATCCAGGTGCTGATCGTCGCCGACCTCGTCGAGCAGCAGCCGAGGCTGACCACATCCTTTGCACTTCCGCGGGCGTCGCCGGAGGTAGCGGCGGAGCGCGAATCCTCCGCCCGCCAGACCGACCAGTCCCACGCCCGCTCCCATCGGCAGGAAGTCGTCCGATGCGGAGGACACCGGCGAGACGTACTCGCGCTCGCTCTGGGACTCGTACGGAACGGGCGTTGCGCCGGTGCCGGACGGGTCGTGCGCGGTCGGGCCGGAGCGCAGGAACGCGGCCAGCGCGCGCGAGGCCTCCAGAACGGCAGCATTCGGATCACCGCGCTTGAAGTTCGCCACGACGATCGAGGACATGATCTCGTCCGTCTGACGAACGCTCGCCTCCGAGTCGATCCCGGTGCCAAGGATGATCTCCGCCTTGCGGTCTTCGATCGCTACGAACAGGAGCACGCCGTCGTTCCAGTCCGCCTGACCGACGCCCCACCTGTTGAAGAGCTGGGTGGCGTAGCTCCGCGGGGAGGCGCCGTCGGTGCTGTCGACGATCGCGACGCCGAGCTGGCCCACCCCGGCACGACTCACCTCGTCGCCGAGTTCGGTGATCTCCCGAATCACCTCCGGGCGAAGGGTGCCCGTGAGGTCCTGGACCCAGCCGACGCGAGGAGGGGCCACTTCGCTGGCGGGAATGGCGACGGCGGTCGAGGAGGCCAGAAGCAGGAGGAACGCGAGTCCGCGTGACATGCCTGAATTCTAGCTCCCGCAACCGCCCGGTCCGCCACTCCAGCGGTCAGTTCGGACTGCTTCCCTCGACGCGCAGCTGGTTTCCGGCCGAGTACGCGTTGAACTCGGGCGCGTACATCGACTGGACCTCGGCGGGCCCGACCCGGAAGGTCCCGGCCATGTTCGCGCGCAGGCGGTATTTGAACGTGTATTCGCCCGCAGGCAGCCACTCGAAGAAGAAGTTGGTCCCGGAGTCGCGCACCTCCTCGTACCAGACGATCCCGAGATCCCACTTGTAGCGGGACACGGCGTTCTCCGGCTCGAACCCGGCCGCGCGTGGGTCACGCAGGTGGACGTACTCGGCCGCGTGTTTCGTGCGAAGCGAGAGGTGGACCTCGATCTCGTCTCCCACCTCCACCTTCGCGCCCTGGGCAATCGGCGTGAGCACTGCGTCGGTGCCCTTGCGATCGCGCCGGAAGTACGTGCGGGTAACCTCGAAGAAGTCCCCGCGCGCCTCGGCCGGCAGCTTGTCGGTCGAGAAGTGCCAGGTCGCCGAGGCGAAGCCGAAGCCCTTCCCGGTCTTCTCGACCTTGATCGTCGACATCTGCTTCGGATCGACCTGGTCTCCGGGGATCACCACGCGGTTGCCCTTCCCCGTGTACTCATCCGGCTCGAACACGAACTCGGTGCGTTTCGGCCCCACCGTCACCACCGCGGTCTCGCGCACGCCGAGCCCCTGCTCCTTTTCGAGGTACTTCGTGAGCGCGTAGATCGCTTCGGCGGTGGCGCGGGTCGACTTCCAGTGACTCAGCTTCTTGTTGATGAGCAGCCACTGCACGAGCCCGTGCCGGCGGGCGTCCTGCGGCTGCAGCTCCATCAGGGTTCTCAGCGCGAACGCGTGCGTCTCGATCGTGTCGTTGTACCAGAGCCACGCGCGGTCCTCGGGCGCCCAGAAGGTGCCCTGGTCGTCGGTGGTCTTCGCCGAGTCCATCACGCTCGCCCACACCTTGTCGGCGTCGCTCTTGCGCCCCATCCGCTTCAGCGTCAGCGCCAGGTATCCCTTCAGGTAGGGCGAGTGCTTCTTCCAGTGCCGGAACGAGTGCTCGAGGATCTTCCGCTGCTCTTCGGGCGTCAGCGCCTCGCCGGTGTACGACGCGTCCGGGAAGCTGGTCGCGACGTAGTTGAGGAAGGTGAGGAACTCCCAGCAGCAGTTCTCCTTCAGCAGCTTGTCCGCGTACTCCTCGCGGTAGTGGCGGGCGATATAGCCCCACGCCTGTTGGGTCATGTCGCGCGGCACGTCCACGCCGTGCTCCGACGCGCGCGCCAGCCCGTGCAGGATGTACAGGGTCATGTACGGAGAGGGCGGGCCACCCGGGAACCACGGGAAACCACCGCTCGACGTCTGCGCCTTGCGCAGCTTCGCCAGCGAAGCCTCGCGCTCGGCGTTGGCGATCCTCGGATCGAGCACGTTCACCGCTCCGAGCCCCGCGTCCTTCCCGCCCTTCGATTCGACCAGCCAGGGCGTCTCCTCGAGCGCCATCTTGCGATTCGGGTCCGCGGCGTCCCACGTCTCCAGCGGGGTCTCGCGCTTCGACAGCTTCTGAGCCATCCGCGCCACGGCCGGGTATTGGTCATAGAGCGAAGTCACGATCCCGGTGGAGACGAACCGGTTCAGCGTCTGCTCCGTACACTCGTACGGGTAGTTCACCAGGTACGGGATCGCCTGCAGCACGGTGTAGAAG
>JBAWAM010000340.1:0-2727 GCA_049589315.1 Myxococcaceae bacterium | reverse complement strand
TCTCCGAGCTCCTCCGGCGAGCCCTGTGCGGTACGGATGAGCGCCAGCGCCCGCTCGGCAAATTCGATCGGATTCTCTTCGTTGGCTGAGGGCTCACCCGGTGGCGGCGCGACGGGCGCGGGCGTGCCGGCGTCCACCGCGGTCGCGGAATGCCACATCTTCGGGATGGCAGCTTCGGACGGCTTCGGACCACAGGCAAGGTGAACTGCGGAGAGCAACACCAGGATCGGGAACGCGAACTTCTTCATCGGCCACCTCGGAAAGGAATGTCCGAGGCGGCGTGTGCAAGCGCGCGGCCGAGCGAAACCGCCGAGATTCCCAGCGGATCCGATCAGGTCAGGGTCCAACCACGAGCGCGCAGTCCAAAGTGCGAGACGACGCACTCAGAGCAGCGACAACTGGAGCGGCTTGTGAACCGCGCGCGCGAGGATCGACTCCGCTCGCAGCCCCTCCGCCAGCTCGTCGGCGAAGCCATGGTGAGTGATGACCTCCGAAGCGCCGGTCGCCCTGGCATAGGCAACGAGCGCACGGAAGTCGGCGTGGTCGGAAACCGGGAAGGCGACGTCTGCGCCGTACCGGCGGGCGATCTGCGGACCATCGATCGCCCAGCCCGTGAGGACCGCGACCGCTCGGCGTTCGATCTTCCGCAGCGCTGCCGAACGCGCGATGTGCGGCGGAAAGATCCCGACCTCCCCCTCCTCGAATCGCCCCTCGAAGCGGCGGACCTCGAGCGGCATCCCGAGCTCTCCATAGAGCGTGGCCACGTCGTGGATCGAAGCGTGGGCGCACATCCGAAGGCCACGTCTGGAGAGCGCGGCGATCGCCTCCTGACTCTTCCCGAGCGCATACCCGAGCACGATCGGAGTGACGCCCTGTCGCAGGTGGTCCTGGCACCAGTTCGCAATCTTGTCGAACACGCGTTCACGCGAGGGAAACGCGTATCGCGGATGGCCGAAGGTGGATTCGATGATGAGGACGTCGCATTCCGCGATCTGCGCCGGCTCGGCCGTGAGCGAGGGTACCGTGTTGATATCGCCGGTGTAGACGACGCGAGTGCCGTCCGCGAGCGTGGCGCGAAGCTGCGCCGATCCGAGCACGTGCCCTGCGGGAAGAAGCTCGAGCACCAGTGGTCCGAGCTCGAACGGGCGGTTGTATGGGACCGGCAGCGCGTTCTTCACCTTGCGAAGCCGGTGCTGCATGAACCGCAGCGTGGCAGCCGTGGCGATGACGCGCTCGTGACGGGCGATGTGGTCCGAGTGCGCGTGGGAGACGAACGAGAGCTCCGCTTTCCGCGTGGCGTCGAGCCAGAGAGGCGTACCCGTGAGACGAAGACCCGCCTTCCGATACTCAACCGCACACATTCGCCGGACTTGTATCTCAGCCGCTGGTCGGTCCCAAGCGCGCGACACGGCGCCGAGCAAGCCAGGCGTTCCCGACCTCTGCGATGACGACAGCCAGCACGGTGAGCAGGCCGCCGACGAGCTCACGCTGGCCCAACTCCTCTCTCCCGAGGACGACCGACAGCGAGGATGCGAAGACCGGCTCGAGCGAGAAGATGAGGGCGGCCCGGACAGCCGTGGTGCGCGCCTGAGCCCAGGTCTGGACCGAGATTGCCAGCGCGCTGGCGAAGATGCCGCAGAAGAGGACCGCCCAGATGAGGTCCCCGGTCCAGGTGACGTGGGTCTCCACGAACGGGAGACATGCAGTGGAGAGGAGACAGACGCCCCAGAGTTGAACCGCTACGAGCGCGACCGGAGGCACCCGCGGCGCGAACCGCTCCGTCAGCGCAATGTGGAACGCGAAGGTGACCGCGCAGCCGAGCGTGAGGAGATCACCGACGAGCGTCTCCCCACCCGCCGCGGCGCCGTCGAGCCCGCCTGTGAGGACATACAGCCCGAGCACCGCGACCGAAACCCCGACCAGTGACGGGATCTGCGGCCAGCGCCGGAAGAACAAGACCGACACGAACGGAACCAGGATGACCGCCAGCCCGGTGATGAAGGCCGAGCGGGACTCCGTGGTCGAGTGAAGCCCCGCCGTCTGCAGCGCGAACCCGAGGAAGAGGAACAGCGAGAGCAACGCGCCGTAGCGCAGCACGCCCGGAGCAAGCAGCGACCGCCCCGCCAGCACCGTGGCAACCAGCGCGCCCACCCCGAATCGCATCGCCAGGAACGAGAACGTGTCCGCGTTCGCGAGCGCGTCCTTGACGACGACGAAGGTCGCGCCCCACAGCGCCGTGATCGCCACCAGCGCGAGGTCCGCCCGAAGCCGCCCCTGAGCCGTCGTGTCCACCAGCGCCATTCGCGCGAGAGCTATCCCAGCGAAGTCACCCGGTCAAAGCAGGAGCGCGCGTCCCCTACCCACCTGTCCGAGTCAGTTGCTCGAGCAGCATCCGGCCGAACGCCTCGCCCGTTGGATGCGTTGGCCGTATCACGCGCCACTGCCCATCCGGCTCGCGGAGCGCCAGCGCGCGGAGCTTGCGGCCCTGAAACAATCCCTGGGCCCGCTGCTCGCGAATCGCGGCCTCCACCTCGACGTGCATACCGCCCGTCACGTCACCCGCAAGCGCGAGCGCATCGTCGAGGTCGCCGTCCCCGAGCGGCTGCACGTGAATGGGAGCCCCGACGATGGAACGGCCCTGCGCATCCAGCGATGTCAGGAAGACCCGAACAGCACGAGCACCGAATCGCAGACCGGGAGTCCTGTTGACGAGTCGGAGCCCCGCGC
>JBAWAM010000339.1:0-7356 GCA_049589315.1 Myxococcaceae bacterium | reverse complement strand
CTGCCCACGTCGTCGGGCTCCGCGACGAGGCTGTTGTTCTTCCCCTTCCGGGCAGTGCGGCCGATCGGGTGGATCGGCGGCAGGTAGACCACGTCGAAGCCCATCGCCTGCACGTCCTCCAGGAACTTCTCCGCATCCTGGAACGTCCCGTGTGTCTTCCCGTCGTTCCGGGTAGAGCGGGGAAAGAACTCGTACCAGGCCCCCACCTGGGCCCGGCGGCGATCGACGAAGACCTCCAACTCGCGGTCGAACCGGACGCCGATGCTCCGGTCCGGGTACCGCGACGCAAGCTCCGTCAGGGAAGGGTCCAGCGCTGCATGGATCACCTCCGGCGAGGACGCGGGGCCATTGCGGAACCGGGCGGCGGCGTCGCGCAGGCGCTGGGCATCCCCACTGTTCGTTCCGGCCCGCGCGGCCGAGGACTCCAGCACGACGGCTCCTTCGAGCAGGTCACTGGTCACGTCCCGGCCCACCTCGACCTTCCGCGTCACCTCCGAGACCCAGGTGGCGAAGAGATCCGGCCACGCCTCGACGGTGAACAGGTACCGGCCGTTGACGTGGGCCGGGAAGCTCCCCTCGAAGCGATCGTTGCCGACCGCGCGCAGCGGGAGCTCCTCCCACTCGGTGGCCGCGGAGGAGGGGGATACCTGGCGCCAGCGCACGACAGCGACCAGCACGTCGTGGCCTTCCTTGAAGATGTCCGCGGAGACGTTCACGTCCTCGCCCACGATTCGCTTCGCCGGATGCCGACCGCCATCGACGCTCGGCTGAACGTCCTCGATGATGATGCTTCCAATCCGCTCGGACATGGGCCTGCGCGGAATGTAGGGACGGACGGTTTGGGTGCCCCGGAAATCCTCGCAACGCGTCGAACGCTCAACAGCCTGTCTGGGTGGAGTTTCCGTCACGACTCCCATAGAAACGGGCCTCGATGAATCGTCTGCTCCTGATCGCGCTCCTCGCTTCATCCTCCTTGTTTGTCGGCTGTCCTGCACCCGAGCCGGAGCTCCCGGTCAGATCCTGCGATCAGGTGATCCGGTTCGCGCCGAACGCCACCTTCGCCGGAGGCGTGCAGATCGCCGGCGAATGGAACGGATTCGTCCCGGAGCCGATGCAGGCCGAGGCCGATGGCGCCTTCGTCAAGCGTCTCCAACTGCGCGACCCGCGCGACTACGGCTATCGCTTCGTCATTGATGGCAAGTTGCAGCGGGACACCGCCAACCCGTACTCGCGCTGGATCGCCAACGACGAGTACTCGCGGCTCCGCATCGAGGACTGTCGGGTTCCCCGGCTTCAGCTGGACGCCTTCAGCGCGCAGCCCGACGGACGGGTGGAGGTCCGGGCGACGTACCTGGATGGCTCCGAACGCAAGGGCCCCGAGCTCGCGTCGACGGTGCTGCTCTTCGACGGGCAGCCGCGCGAGAGCACCTTCGATCCGGCGACGCGGACGTTCACCTTCACCGCCGACGGGGTGGCGCAGGGCAAGCACAACATCCGGATCCGCGCGAAGAACGTGGAGGGGAGGGAGGCGGAGGAGCTGTACCTCCCGTTCTGGATCGAGGACGAGCCCTTCGACTGGCAAGAGGCGGTCATGTACTTCGCCTTCACCGACCGGTTCCGCAACGGCGACCCCGCCAACGATGCTCCGGTGCCCGGGGCCGATCCGCGGGCGAACTACCGCGGCGGAGACTTCGCCGGGATCACCCAGTCCATCGAGGAGGGCTACTTCGACAAGCTCGGGGTTCGTGCCATCTGGATCTCCCCCGTCAACGCGAACCCGGGGGGAGCATGGCCGGGGAAGAACGGCAGGACGTACACCGGCTATCACGGGTACTGGCCGTCCGAACCCCGGACCACCCAGCCCCGGTTCGGGACGCTGGACGAGCTCCAGGCGCTCACCCGGGCGGCCCACGCGCGCGGCATCCGCGTGCTGACGGACCTGGTGATCAACCACACTCACGAGGAGCACCCGTACTTCGCCGGATACAAGTCGGACGGCTGGTTCAACACGATTGGCAGCTGCGTGTGCGGTGACTTCGGCTGCGACTGGGACGCGCGGCGGCTGGATTGCTGGTTCACCCGTTACCTCCCGGACCTCAACTGGCGCTCAACCCAGGTCGTCGATCAGATGACCGAGGACGCGCTCTTCTGGGTCAAGGAGGCCGATCTCGACGGGTTCCGGCTGGACGCGGTGAAGCACCTCGATCACGTGGGCGGCCGCACCCTCGGGGGCCGGCTCAACGAGATCAGCGCGCGCACGGGCATCGACTACTTCCTGGTCGGCGAGACCTTCACCGGCACGGAGGGAAGGCCGCTCATCAGCGAGTACATCGCGCCCAACGAGCTCGATGGACAGTTCGACTTCCCGCTCTACTGGCCCGTCCTCGATGCCTTCGCGAAGGGCGGGAGCCTGGTGCAGGTGGATCAGGCGGTGAAGCAGAACGAGGAATTCTACGCCCCCGAGGTGATGAACTCGCCCTTCATCGGCAACCACGACGTGCCGCGGTTCATCTCCCACGCTGCGGGACAGGTCGAGGCGGACAGCGAGAGCCAGGCCTGGGGGAACGCGCCGCCCGAGCGGGTGGATTCCGACGAGGCGTTCCGGCGCAGCCGCGACGCCCTGACGTTCGTGCTCACGCTCCCGGGCGTGCCGTTGATCTACTACGGCGACGAGATCGGCCTGCCGGGCGCGGGCGACCCGGACAACCGCCGTCTCATGCGCTGGGACGGAGAGCTCGCACCGCGCGAGGCGGCGCTGCTCTCGCATGTCCAGAAGGTGGGCCAGGCGCGACGTGCGAACCGAGGCCTCCGCTACGGCGCGCGCTACACGCTCCAGATCGACCGGGATCTGCTGGTGTACCAGCGCGACGATGCGACGGGCACCGACGGGGCGATCACCGCCATTCATCGGGGCGACGAGCCGGTGACCGTGCTGCTGCAGCTCAGGGGACGCCTGAGCGAGGCGGAAGGTCAGCGGATGCGCGACGTGATCAGCGGGGCGGCGGCGGTGATCTCCAACGGAACCTTGAGCCTCACGCTCGAACCGCACAGCGCATCGGTGTTCATTCCGGCGCAATAGTCCACGACCCGCGGCCCCGGAAGGCAGCCGCCTCGTGGAAGAACGCAGAGGGTCTGGACAGGCGGCGCGGCCTAGGAGGCCGGACGCTGCCTGTAGAAGAGGATCAAGGTGTAGCAGTGGAACTCGTTGTCACTCGATTGGCGCACCACCCGGTCGACCACTTCGAGATCCGAGTTGCTCTTGATCCAGCGGGTGACGTTCTCGCCCAATTCCTCGCGCTCCTTGGCCTTGGTGGCCGAGAAGACCTTCACGCCCGTGAACATCCTGCACCTCTTCTGTCAGAGGGTTTGCGCGTGGGTATCTCACGCAGCGAGTCAGCGTGTCAAAAAGCGTGAAGACATCCGCCGGTACGGCCCGCCCGGGTTCACTCCCAGAAAACGCTGCTTAATTTCCCGTCGGACGAAAAGGTGGCCTCGCGTGGGCGCGAGGAGGGGACGGGAGAGGCACGTGGAAGACGAGATCAAGACGAAGAAGGACCACGCGGTGGATTTCATCAATGCGATCCGCACGATGGACCCGGCCGCGCTCAACGCGCTCATCGTCCGGGAGGCGGGAGAGGATCTCGCGCAGTTCTTCCTGAGCTACAGCGCAAACCTGATTTCGAAGGACCCGTCGCGGGTGCTCGAGAACACCTCGTCGCTCATGCTGATGGGGTACCTGATCCGTGTGAACGAGGAAAAGAAGGGGCAACGCGCGCAACCGCTGTTCGCGCAGCCCGCCGCCGAGGCATAGGGCCTCGGGAACGGATGGTTTTTCCGCCGTCGGGGTGTGCTAGAGAGCCGCCGCGATGCTGATCGATCTGCACTGCCACTCGTACCTGTCGACCGGGTGCAACCTGGACCCGCGCGCTGTCCTCGAACGCGCCGCTTCCCACGGTCTGGACGGCGTGGCGTTCACCGAGACGAACACCCAGGATGGGTGCGACGAGCTCTTCGACATCGGCCGGAAGTCGAGCGTGAAGGTCTTCGTGGGCCTCGAGCTCAACACGGATCGCGGACAGTACCTGTGCTTCTTCCCCCGCCCGGAGGAGGCCCCCGAGCCGGTTCAGATGTGGGGCTCCAACCGCGAGCGGCCGTGGAGCGCGGACGAAGCGCTGCAGAAGGTCCGGCAGCTCGGCGCCGCCATCGTCGCGGCCCGGCCCTACGACCGCGACTTCCCGTTTCCCGCGCACGACCACGTGCTTGCGATGAAGGGAGTCCTGAGCGGCGTGGAGGGCTTCAACCCGAAGATCCGGCCGTCCGCGAACGACCTCGCCCTGGAGGCGGCGGAGAAGCTGAAGCTCCCCACCGTTGGCGGGAGTGATGCGCGCGCGTCGCTGGACGAAATCGGCTGGGGCGCGACGGTGTTCAAGCACCGGATCGAGAACCAACAGCAGCTCGTGGACGCGATCTTCGCGGGTCAGTACTGGGCGGTCCAGATGGGCGAGCTTCCCCGGCTCACCCGGCCCGGCGAGGCCCGCGAGCAGGACGCGAAGCGCGGGAAGAAGCGGCGCAAGCGGCAGTGGGGTGGACCGCGCGGCTAGGCGCTACTGCGCACTGACCTCGGTCTTCACCAGCCGGCCGTCCAGGATGTGGGCGATCCGCTTGCGGCCCGGGTAGACCCAGACCTCCTTGAGAGACGTGCCTTCGCGGTCCTTGCGGATGAGCTCGGGGACGCCCCACGCCATCTCCAGGGCGTCGACCGGCATGTCGGTGACGGCCGTCTTGGTGCGCACCGCTTCGCGGACACTCTCGTTCCAGGCCTCCATCACCCGCGCGGGATCCTGCTCCGAGAGGTAGCGTCCCAGCTCTGCCACGAACTTGTCGTGCGCGTTGATCCCCGGCGCCAGCGGAAGGATGAACGTCTGCGCCTTCGGCTCGCCTTCGACCTCCAGGTACACCCACGGCTGGTGCCGGGGCGTGTACGGGATGCGCTCCATCACCACCCACGAGGTGGGGAACTCCACCTTCGTGATCCGCACCTTCCGCCCGGCGGGGATGATCTTCTCGATCGGCCCCGGATTGACGGGCGAGCCGTCCGGGTGGTTCAGCAGGCGCACTTCGTCCGGAGGCACCGAGGACAGGAGCTTCTTCGACGCGTCGCCGAAGAACGGGGTCACGAAGTAGGAGAGGCGCAGGTACTTCGCGCTCTCGCGTCCGGTCAGTTCGCGCTCCAGTCGCGCGCGATCCTCCGCCGCCAACTTCGTGTACGAGGCGCAGCCGGCGAGCGCGACCAGCAGCGGAACGGCAGCCCAGCGAACGGCGATGTGCAAGCGCATGGGCCGTGATTACCACGGCCCACATGAGCGATCGAAGCTCAGAACGTGAGCGCCCAGACCCGGGTGGTGGTGACGGGCGAGTCGCTCGTCCGCCCGCTCGTTGCGACCTCCACGGCTTTTTCCCGTAGGCCTTGCACGATGGCCGGGCCGCCCGCCGAGGCGTACGCGTCCAGGGCCTGGATGACGTGGACGACGAGCCAGACGATGCCGCCGAGTCCCCAGAACAGGCCTGACCTGAGCACCGCGCCGAGCACCACGCCCGCGGCGTAGAGGGCGATGTCGATCACCAGGAACAGGATGAACCCATCCTTGTCTCCTGCGACCAGGTGGCCCAGCCCGAAGCCGGGGATGAAGCCGAGGATGAGCGCGAGGATCTGTCGGAGCTCGCTGCTCACCCCGCCGCCTTGATCCAGCGCCAGCGGCCATACGGCGGTGTTGAAGCGGATCGCGTCGGTGAGCTGTAGCGGAGGTGTCTGCGACGGCTTCCACGACGCGGCGAGCGTCACACCTTCGAGCAGTGTGGCGCTGCGCTTCTCTCGGGAATCCAGCAGGGAGATGCCACGCCCGGCATCATCGGGGCCCGGCGTGGCGCCGGAAGAAACGGACAGTACGAAAGCGAACGATACAAGGACTGCGTTCATGAGCCCTCCCGAAGGAGGAATCTCTAATGACTGCCGGCGCGAAGCGGGAGCCGTGAATCAGCGCTGCTCGGCCATAGCGCCGAGAAGTGAAAGCTGACGCTGGCGATCACCGCATCCGCGGCTGCGAGGACACACGGGACCACGGCCATGCGGGTCCGGGACGAACAGGAACTTTCCGAAACCGGGGACCTCCATCAACTCGGGGAGGCCGCACAGCACGCAACGACGACGGGGACGCTTCGAAGACGGGAAAGGCACGGCGCCCAGTCTCATCTGCGACCCGTCGCCGCGCCAATTTCCGGACAGAGCGCCGCAGCGCTACTTCGTCGGGGATGCCGCGCTCGCGGCACTGCTCGATGACGAGCCGCCGCCACCGCCGCCGCCGTCTGACGATGAAGACGAGGAAGACGAGGACGATGAAGAAGAAGAAGACGAGCTCCCGTCCTTCTTCGTCGAGCTGTAGAGGTCGGAGTACCAACCGCCGCCCTTGAGGACGAAGCTGGTGCGGCTCACCATGCGCTCGAGCGAGCTCTCCGCGCCACACGCTTCACACTTCGCCGGGGCGGGATCACTGACCTTCTGGAGGACGTCGGTGGTCTTTTCACACTTGGTACAAACGTATTCGTAGATGGGCATGGTCGTTCACCGTGCGTACTTGGAGAGTTCGTCCGCGAGACCCAGCTTCTCGACGGCGCGTTTGAGCAACTCGGACTGGGTCCCTTCGCGTCGCGCGGCGACGTCGAGGAGATCGTCTGCACCGCGGGCATCCCGCGCGCTGGACTGCAGGAGCTTCCGAAGGTCGCCGCGAAGGGCGTCATCGAAGCGCTTCCGGATGCCGAGATCGGAGAGGTACTTGCCGCGGCCCAGCAGGTCGAGCCGGGCGGCGAGCTGTTTCGGCGAGAGGGCTTCCCGGCGGAACCGCTCGCGGATCTGCTCGATCTCGTCCTTGAGGCCGCCGACGCGGATCAGTCGGTTCAACTCCGGAACGGTGAGCCCGAGCGCCCAGGCCACCCGGCTGGTGGCGCCGCGTTGCTCGGTGTAGGCGCCGAGAATGGACTCGCGCTCCTTCTTCTGGAGAGGCTCGAACAGCTTGTGGTGCTCCAGCGCGCGCTCGAGGTCCTCGGTGCGGAGCACCTGCCCCTCTTTCTTGCCGCCGTACTCCTCGGCGAGCGAGCGGGTGAGCGCGAAACGATCCGGGTACTGCTGGCTCCACGACTCGAGCAGCTCGCGCGCCGCCGGGTGGAACAGATCGTCCACCGACTTCCGCTGCGGCGTCACCACCGCGAACCGACCCTTGGGGCGAGGCAGCTCGCGCTGCCGGGCGGGCTCGAGCGCCGGGAGCTCGTGCGCTGCGGCGTCCCGCGGAGCCACCTCGGACG
>JBAWAM010000338.1:0-20803 GCA_049589315.1 Myxococcaceae bacterium | reverse complement strand
ATGACTCGTCGTCAGATCCGCGTCGTCGGCGCCATGCTGGAGAAGGATGGCGGCCGCTATCTGATCACCCAGCGGCCGCCCACCGCGTCCCTTCCACTGCTCTGGGAGTTTCCCGGCGGGCGGGTGGAGGAGGGCGAAACCGATCAGCAGGCGCTCTCGCGCGAGCTGCGCGAGGAGATGGGCATCGACGTCGTCATCGGCGAACAGGCGATGCACACGCATCACGAGTACCCGCACTACGACATCGACTTCCGCGTCTACCGGTGCCGGTTGCGCTCTTCCGAAGCGCAGATCCAGCATCTGCGCGTGCACGATCACCGGTGGGTGACGCTCGAGGAGATGGGGAAGTACAAGTTCCCCGACGCGGACGCGCGCACGCTGGAGAAGCTCCTCGGGCTGTGAGGCGCCTGTTCACAGGGATGCTGGCCACGGCGCTCGCCGGATGCGCCTGTGCCTCACCGTCTTCCAACGCCCCCCCGGACACGTCGGGAGACGGGCGGGCGCGCGGCTGCCCGCGCTACTCGCCCGAAGCGGTGGAGGTCGGAGCCACGCCGGGAGTGCTCCCCGAACTCTCCGGTCTGGCCGCCAGCCGCCGGCACCCGGGCGTGTTCTGGGCCCACAACGATTCGGGCTCTGCGCTCGAGCTGTTCGCCGTCGTCGACACCGGCGAGGTGCTCGCTCGCTTCGCCCTCACCGACGTGAGCGCACTCGACGTGGAGGACCTGGCGGTGGGACCGTGCCGCGAGGGCGGGTCCGACACGTGCGTCTATCTCGCGGACGTCGGCGACAACCTCCGGAACAGAGGCAGCGTGCAGTTGCTCCGGTTCGAGGAGCCGGAGGTCCTCCAGAACGGAAGCATCCCGGTGCAGGCATTGGCCTTCAGCTTCCCCGAGGGCCCTCGCGACGCCGAGTCCCTGGTGGTCGATGCGCGCGGCGTCCCCTGGGTGATCTCCAAGACCGGTGCTTCGCTGGGCGACGTCTATCGGCTCGACGGGCTGCAGCCCGGCGAGCTGGGCGTCGCAACGAAGGTCGGGGAGATCCACGCGCCCTTCCACCGCGACCGGGCCACGACGGCGGCGGATCTCCACCCCGAGGGTGAACGGCTGCTGCTGAGGACCTACGCGCGCGTCTGGGAGCTGCGCCGCGCAGGCTCGACCGGCATGGAGGATCTGCTCTCCGCCGAGCCCACCGAAGTTCCCTCCGCCCCGCAAATCCAGGGAGAGGCGATCGCCTTCAGCCATAATGGAGACGACTACCTGCTGGGTTCCGAAGGTGCAGGCGCCGCGCTCTTCCGTGTGACCTGCGATCGCTGACGCCAGGCGTTATTCGTATTGATCCGCGAGTCGCCCCCGGTTGACGCCGGGGAACAGGTGCACATGTTTGCATCCGGATCTCCATTCGCTCGGGAAGCAGGCGAGCAACCACGGTCGAGGCCGTGGGAGGGAGCTCTTGAGGGGAGGAGGGAGTGACAGGCCGATGAACCAGACCACCCCGAGTGCCAGCCCGCGTGGCAAAAAACCGGAGAAGCCACAGCCGAAGAGCCCGAAGGGGTTCAAGTTCGGCTCTCCGCTGGGCTACATCCTTTTGATCGCGCTCGGGTTCCTTCTGTTCAGGAACGTGTTCGAGGACGTCGGCGTTCGGCGCGTCAGCTACAGCCAGTTCAAGGAAGCGGTGGGCAGGGGGCAGTTCGCTCGGGTGCAGATCACGCCTGACTCGGTGAAGGGTTTCCTCCCTCCTGGAACCGCGGTCGCCGCCCCCGAGGACAGCTTCCGCACCGAGCCCGCGCAGCTCCCGTGGATGGCCCATCGCATCCCGGGTGAGGCCGGCACTCAGGAGCTGATCAACCTGCTGGAGAACAACAACGTCGAGTACGAAGCGGTGCCGGACTCGGGGATCTCGGAGCTGATCTGGATCTGGCTGGTGCCGATCGGCCTGGCGCTGCTCTTCTGGAGCGTGTTGATGCGCCGGATGGCGGGCGGGATCGGTCAAGGGCCGCAAGGGGTGATGTCCTTCGGGAAGACCCGGGCCAAGATCCACGCGGAGTCGGACACCGGGGTGGGGTTCAAGGACGTGGCTGGCATCGACGAGGCGGTCGACGAGCTGAAGGAGATCGTCGAGTTCCTCAAGACGCCGGAGAAGTTCCGCCGCCTGGGCGGTCGCATCCCGAAGGGGGTCCTGCTGGTCGGCCCGCCGGGCACCGGCAAGACGCTGTTGGCGCGCGCGGTCGCCGGCGAAGCGGGCGTCCCGTTCTTCAGCCTCTCCGGGTCCGAGTTCGTGGAGATGTTCGTCGGCGTGGGCGCGGCGCGGGTTCGCGACCTGTTCGCCCAGGCGCAGGCCAAGGCGCCGTGCATCATCTTCATCGACGAGCTCGACGCGATCGGCAAGAGCCGCAACGCGGGCGTGATGGGCGGGCACGACGAGCGGGAGCAGACGCTGAACCAACTCCTGGCGGAGATGGACGGCTTTGACGCGAAGCTCGGGCTCATCATCCTGGGCGCTACCAATCGCCCGGAGATCCTCGACACCGCCCTGATGCGGCCGGGCCGGTTCGATCGCCAGGTGCTCGTCGACCGTCCCGACAAGCGGGGCCGTGAGCAGATCCTCCGGATCCACGTGCGCGAGGTGAAGCTTGGGCCGGACGTCGACCTCAAGGAGGTTGCCTCCCGGACGCCGGGCTTCGCCGGCGCGGACCTGGCCAACGTGGTGAACGAGGCGGCGCTGCTCGCCGCTCGCAAGAACCGCGAGGCAGTGCTGCGCGCCGACTTCGAGGACGCGATCGAGCGGGTCGTCGCCGGGCTGGAGAAGAAGAACCGGCGGATCAACGAGCGGGAGAAGGAGATCGTCGCCCACCACGAGGCCGGCCACGCGGTGGTGAACTGGATGCTTCCGTACGCCGAACGCGTGCAGAAGGTGTCCATCATCCCGCGCGGACTGGCGGCGCTGGGCTACACCATGTCGATGCCCCTCGAGGATCGCTACCTCATGTCCTTCGAGGAGCTCCGCGACAAGATGGCCGGGATGATGGGCGGCCGCGCGTCGGAGGAGCTGTTCATCGGCGAGGTCTCCACGGGCGCGTCCAACGACATCACGCAAGCCACCGAGATCGCCAAGGCGATGGTGCGCGACTACGGCATGAGCTCGCTCGGACCCGTCGCCTATGGCGAGGCCCGGCCCAGCCCGTTCCTGCGCCAGGTCGGCGGGATCGAGGCGCGGAACTACTCGGAGCAGACCGCCCAGCTCATCGATGAAGAGGTGCGGAACCTCACGACCGAGGCACTGGAACGCGCGCGCTTCCTCCTGCGCGAGCACCGCGACAAGGTGCAGGCGCTGGCGGCGAGACTGTTGGCGCAGGAGGTGCTCGAAGAGGAGGAGATCCGGAACATCCTCGGGGCGAAGGTGATCCGGCCAGAGGGGCTCCTCCATGATCGCGGCCAGACGATCTCCCCGCATGAGCCGGGGGAGGCGCAGGCCGGACCCACCCAGGTCACCGGCGCTTTGACCTCGAGCGGCAAGTCCGAGACCTAGGCAGCGGGCAATCAGCCATGCGCGGCGAATGTCGGAGAATTAGCTTGAGTCTCCGAGAGAGGAGTCCCCATGGCGGACGCCAAGATCAAGATCGGACAGAGCTACAACGCCCGGAAGCATCTGTTTGCGAAAGGGCTGAAGAACGGACGCCTGACGGTCCAGGAGATCGAGGAGGCGTTGCCGCCTGGAACCCTCACGGCCGCAGAGCGGTGGCTGCTCTACTACTCGCTCAAGGCAGCCGAGATCGAGATCCTCGACGAGGTGACCGGTGAGCTCGACTCCGAGCCGCTGATCCCACATGAGGGGGAGCCGGCGCCTCGGTAGGCGGCCAGTGTTGACAGGGCAATCTCCCTGTCTAGGTTGGCTCTGCCATGCATGGAAATGATGCGCAGTCGTCCCATGAAGATGAAGCGTCCACCGAGGCGCCCGCTGCACAGCCGGGCGAGGAAGTCGAGGCGCTGACGGCGAAGCTGGACGCGGCCTATCGCCGAATCGACGAGCTCGCGCGGGCCGTCCAGGAGGGCGAGCGCGATCGCCAGGCGTTCAAGGACCGGCTCACGCGCGAGCGCGAGCGGATGCTGGACGTGGAGAAGGGGAACGTCGCGCTGACCCTCCTCGAAGCCGTCGACGAGCTCGATCTCTGCCTGCATTCCGCCGACGAGTCGCCGCTGGCGAAGGGCGTGCGGATGATCCGGGAGAACATCCTCCAGAAGCTGGCGAACCTCGGGTTCGAGCGAATGGCGCTCGCCGGCCAACCGTTCGATCCCAACCTCGCCGAAGCGATGGACATGGAGGTCACCACCAACCCCTCAGACGATCACAAGGTGGTGCAGGAGCTCCGCGCCGGGTATCGGATGAAGGAACGCGTGCTCCGGCCCGCCCGGGTCAAGGTCGCCCGGTACTTCAAGCCGGCCGAAGCCTGAGAAGCGGCGGGACAGGTAGCCGGACGAGCGCCCGAAATAGTATTCGTGAGGACGTGTTCAGACGTCCGATGAAGAGGTCGTTCCCGATCGCCGTGGCATGTGGGGTCCTTGCGACCGTGCCGTCAGCCCATGCCGAGACGCCGAAGGACTGGTTCCGTACGCAGGCGCGCGCCCACGGCCTTCAGCTCGATCGGAGCGCGCAGGCCCCGGTGAACGAGACCCAGCTGTGGCGCGAGCGACGGGGCACGGATCCGATGATGGAAGGATTCGTGCCGCCAACGTCGCTGGCGCCCCTGGTGCGCGCGGTCCGTTCCGGCGTGGTGAACATCAGCACCGGAGCCGGGAAAGGCCTCGCGCGGCCGGAGCGCGCGGTGCGGCGTTCGCTCGGGTCCGGCTTCATCATCAGCCCGGACGGCCACGTGGTGACGAACAACCACGTCATCGCGGCGGCGGACACGATCCTGGTCCAGCTCTCGACCGGTGACGAGTACACCGCCCGGGTCGTGGGGCGCGACGCGTCGACCGATGTCGCCCTGCTGCGGTTGGAAGCGAGTCCCGACGATCTCCCGTACGTGTTCCTCGGAGATTCGGACGCGCTCGAGGTCGGGGACTGGGTGGTGGCGATCGGCAACCCGTTCGGCCTCGATCACTCGGTCTCGCACGGAATGATCTCTGCGAAGGAGCGCGTCCTCGGGCTCGGGATCTTCGACGACTTCGTCCAGACCGACGCGTTGATCAACCCCGGCAACTCGGGCGGCCCCCTGTTCAACATGCAGGGCGAGGTCATCGGGGTGAACTCGGCGATCATGAGCCAGGGCCAGGGCATCGGTTTCGCCGTGCCGATCAACATGGTGAAGGAGCTGATCCCCAACCTGCGCGAGAACGGTCGGCTCGCGCGTGGCTGGCTCGGCGTGAACATCGTCGATGCGTCCAACGGAAACGGGGCGGTCGTGACCGAGGTCTACCGGGGGAGCCCGGCAGCGGAGGCCGGGCTGACTTCGGGCGACCGGGTGCTCTCCGTGAACGGCCGCGCCGTCGACAGTTTCCAGCAGGTGCTGCGCAAGGTGTCGCTGATCGCCCCGGGGGCGAAGGTGAAGCTCCAGGTCGAGCGGGCAGGGCGCCAACGCGAGCTGGAGGTGACCCTGGCGGAGCGCCCGGCGCAGGACACCCCGCGCGCGTTGGCGGCTGCGGGAGCCGCCTCGAGCACGTCCGGGATGTTTCTCAGCGACGTCGCCCCGGAGGTCGCGAAGAGCCTCGGGCTGGAGGCGCGCGGCGCGCTCGTCTCGCTCGTCCTGCCGGGCAGCGCCGCGGAGCGAGCTGGCATCCGCGCAGGCGATCTCCTCACCGAGGTGAACAAGCAGGCCATTCGCCGTGCCGACGACGCGCGCCAGGTGCTGGAGCAGCCGTCGCTGAAGACCGCGCTGATCAGGTTCCAGCGCGGCGATGCGATCCGCTACGTGGCGGTGGACCTGGAGCCCATCCGCCCGGGCGTGCCCCGGTAGACTACGCGGCCAGAGTCACTTCTTGTCGGCGAGCCACAGCCCGACCGGCTCACCCGTGCGGGCAATGGTGACGTAGATCGCGTCGACCTTCGCCTTCACGCCGTGCTGCTTCCCGCCGCCCTTCTTCGGGAGCGACCAGACGCCCTGGGGCGTGAAGACGACCTGGACGCGAAGTCCCCGGGTGGAGAAGAGCCGCTGGAAGCGGCTGGCGTTCCAGCCCTCCGGGACCGAGCCCTTCGCCTGCACGTACATCACCATCGGGTTCCCGTTGCGGTCGACCTTCTTCGGGGCGCCGTGGGTGATCGCGTAGCCGCCGGCGGCGAAGAGCGGGGCGATGTTCACCGTGTATTCGCCGCGCGGATCGTAGGGCCCCGGAGAGAGGATGGAGGAGGCCTGCTCCTCGCCGACGATCATGTAGAACTTCTTGCCCGCGCTCTTGCTCCGGAACGCCTTCGCGTTCGCACTGCACTCCGGAGGCGCGAAGGCTTCGCCGCACTCGCCGATGTAGTTCTCGAGGAACGAGTTGAGCGACGAGAGCGGCTCAGCCTGATCGCGGAGACGGGCGAAGCGGGGATCTGCTTCGGCAGCGGCGAGCGCAGGGAGCAGCAGGACCAGAGGAACGAGCAGTCGGTGCATGGAGCGCAGATGTTGCCATTCCGTCGCCCAGGCGCCCAATGAAGGCATAGGTGTGGCGGGGTGGAGATTTTGACTACATCAGACCACCGTGTAGGCTCCGTTCATTCCACAGCACGGAGGCTTCAGTTGCTCGAGCGTCGCAAGCACCTTCGGTTCGACAAGGTTTTCGCGGTCTACCTGACTACCGAAGAAGGAATGAGCCGGGGGATCTGCCGCAACATCAGCCCTTCCGGGATGTTCGTGGAGACCCGGGAGCCGGTTCCTCTGGGCGACCGGCTGAAGGTGACGCTGTCGGGCGAGGACGGCACCGAGATGACCTGTCTGTGCGAGGTCCGCTACCAGGTGGCGATGGCGTACGGAAAGAAGGACGGGGCGCCGGGGAACAGCCGGGGCATGGGGCTGCGCATCGTCGCGTACGAGGTGAAGGAGGATCAGCCTTACTACCTCGTGGATCGTGAGCGGGTCATGCACTGAGATGTGCTGTGCGGAGGCACTGCTGACTCCGGTTTGCAGTTGGCAGTTGGCAGTCAGCAGTCGGGTCAGGCGGATCGGCATGGGACGCTGGATTCCAAGTCCCTGAAGCACTCCGCATCAGACTGCTAGCTGCCAGCGGCCAGCTGCCAGCCCACGCTGCATCCCGCAACGAAAACGCCCGGCCCTTCGAGAAGAGCCGGGCGTTCTCATTTCCAGAAGCGACTGCTACTGGGAGAACCCTTCGAGCAGGTAGTGCGCCTCGATCCGCTTCAGCGCCAGGATCATCGCTGCGCACCGCGGATCGACCTCGCGGCCGATGCAGTACGGCCGGCTGTCGTGCATCTCGGTCCGACGCGGCGTGTTCCGGCTGATGTCCCGGATGATCCGGTAGTTGCGCTTGATGGCCAACTCGAGCTTGGAGTTCACCTCCTGCTCGCTCCAGCGCTCCATGCGCTTGTTCTGGACCCACTCGTAGTAGCTCACGGTCACGCCGCCGGAGTTGGCGATGATGTCCGGGATCAGGTCGATCTTCCGCTTCTGCAGCACCTGATCGGCTTCCGGCGTGGTCGGGCCGTTCGCGCCCTCAGCGATCAGCTTCACTTTCATCCGCTCGGCAACCTCGGCGGTGATCTCTCCACCGAGCGCGGCCGGAACGAAGAAGTCCGCCGGCACCTCGAAGAACGCGCTCTTCTCGATCGCCTGCCCGCCGGGGAACCCGAGCACGGACCGCCGCAGGTTCTTCGGATCGTTCACCCACGCGATCAGCGCGGGGATGTCGATGCCGTCGCCGTTGTAGAGGGTCCCGTCCGCGTCGTTCACCGCCAGCAGCCGCGCGCCCATCCGCCCCAGGATCTCCGCAGCGTTCGAGCCGACGTTGCCGAAGCCCTGGACCATGAAGGTCTTGCCCTTCAGGCTCTCGCCCTTCTCCTGGTAGTAGTCCTCGATGGTGTACGCGACGCCCTGGCCGGTCGCCTTCACCCGGCCTTCGGACCCGCCGATGCGCACGTCCTTGCCGGTGATCACGCCGCGCTGCATGTGACGCTCGCGCTCGCCGTCCATGTACTGGCGGAGCATCAGCGCCATGATCTCCCCGTTCGTGCCGACGTCCGGAGCCGGGATGTCGATGTTCGGGCCGATCAGGTTCTTCAGCTTGTACATGAACCGCAGGGAGATGGTGGCGAGCTCCTCCTTGCCCAGGCTCCGCGGATCGAGCTGGATGCCGCCCTTGCCGCCGCCGAACGGCACCTCGGCGATCGCCGTCTTCCAGGTCATCTCCGCGGCCAGCGCCTTGAACAGGTCGAGCGAGACCTCGCGGTGATAACGCAGGCCACCCTTGTACGGACCGCGGGCCTGGTTGTGCTGGACGCGGTACGCCTTGAAGCGCTGCTCCTCGCCCGGCATCAGCTGATAGACGTTCCCGTCCGGAAGCCGCAAGTGGCCTCGACGGATCTGGACGTCCGAGCCGAGCAGCGCGCGGCCGTTCAGGATGATCTTCCCGTCCGCGAGCGCCTCGAGGCCGCCGCGATCACGCACCTGGGTGACGGGGAGATCGGTGAATTCCTTCGCTTCCGGACCGGTGACCGGGACCAGGCGGTCCTTCAGCTTCACGGTCACGTAGAAGATGTGCTCGTAGTCGGGCTCCTCGAGCTCGAGTCGCACCCGCTTGTCGAGACCAATCAGGTCGGCAGCGCGGTGGAAGATCTCCATCGCCTCGGTGTAGAGCGTGCGGCGGGGTTGAGGCGCCGGAACTCGCATGAAGTTCGTTTCGTCGGCGGACATGTTGAACAACTCCTATGGGTGTCCCCTCTGGGAACGCCGCCCTTTTACGGCGGGGCGATAGGGGAATCAACGCAGGCTGAGGGAAATTCTCGT
This sequence comes from Myxococcaceae bacterium, assembly GCA_049589315.1. Taxonomy (GTDB): domain Bacteria; phylum Myxococcota; class Myxococcia; order Myxococcales; family Myxococcaceae; genus JBAWAM01. Next base: position 11,871 of record JBAWAM010000338.1, on the reverse strand, counting down.
TCGATTTCAGTGATTTACGCGGTGCGTCGTCTGTGGATGCCCTACCGACTGGCTGGTCGGCACACGTTCGACTGCATCTGCGCACGGGATGTTTTTGCGGACGTAAACGAGTTTTCTTTACCATCGTGAAGGGCTTGTGGTAGCAAGCGCGCCGCTTCGCCGAAGTAGCTCAGTGGCAGAGCAACGGTTTCGTAAACCGTAGGTCGTGGGTTCAATCCCCACCTTCGGCTCTCTGAAAGGCCCCGCGCACGTCGCGGGGCTCTTTTTTTTCCAAGAGCCATGAACTCCAGACCCATCCTCTCCGAACTGAAGGCGCTGGTCGTCCTGGCGGCGCCGCTGGCGATCGCGCAGCTCGGCATGCACCTGATGGGCGCGGTGGACGTGGCCGTGGTCGGACGGCTGGGCGCGGTGCCGCTCGCTGCGGTGGGGCTTGGCAATGGCATCTTCTTCACCCTGTCGGTGATGGGGATGGGCGCCATGATGGGCCTGGACCCGCTCGTCTCCCAGGCGCTCGGAGCGGGCGAGCAGGTGCATGCGCGCAGGCTCCTCTGGCAGGGGATCTGGCTGTCGTGCGCGGTCGGGCTGGTGCTGTCGGCGGCGGTCCTGGTCGTCCCCTGGTTCCTCGAGCCGTTCGGCATCGCGCCGGAGGTGGCGACGGAGACGCGGCGATACCTGTTCGTGCGCCTGTTTTCGATGATTCCGCTGCTCGCGTTCACCGGGCTGCGCAGCTATCTGCAATCGGCCCGCGTCGTGTGGCCGCTCGTCGTGTCCGTCGCCGTGGCGAACGTCGCGAACCTGGTCTTCGTCTGGTTGTTCGTGTTCGGAGGCGCGGCCGCTCCCCTCGTCGGCGAGGCCTTGGCGTGGATTCCGCCGATGGGCGTCGCCGGTGCGGCCGTGGCGACGGTCGGGTGCACCTTCCTCCAACTCGTCATTCTCGCCTTCGGGGTGAAGCGTGTTCGCGTGGCAGGCTTCGAGCGCGGGCACCGGCGTCCGGTCAAGGCGGACCTCCGGCGGTCGCTCGCGGTGGGCGTTCCCGTTGGACTCCAGATGGGCGCCGAAGTGGGAATCTTCGCCCTGGCCGGTCTCCTCGCGGGCCGGATCGGTGCCGACGCGCTCGCCTCGCACCAGATCGCACTGACCCTGGCGAGCCTTTCGTTCACCACGGCGGTGGGGATTGGCACGGCGGGCGGGGTCAGGGTGGGGTTGGCGATCGGCTCCAACGACACGCGTGGAGTGCGCCGGGCCGGGCTCACCGCCTTCGTCGCGGGGGGCGGATTCATGGTCCTCTCCGCGATGGCGTTCGTGTTGATTCCCGGACCGATCATCGCGCTGCTCACGGACAAGCCGGACCTGATCGAGGCGGCCATTCCGCTGCTCGCCGTCGCGGCGATCTTCCAGATCTCCGATGGGCTGCAAGGCGTGGGTGCGGGCGTGCTGCGCGGCGCGGGCGACACACGGTTCACGTTCCTGGCCAACGTCGCCGGCCACTACCTGGTCGGGCTTCCGGTCGTCCTGGTGCTCAGCGTGTTCGGCGATCTCGGCGTGGAGGGGCTCTGGTACGGGCTGGCCGCAGGTCTGACGGCCGTCGCGGTGTCGCTGCTCGTGAGGTTCCTCAAGGTCTCGTCGAAGCCGATCCGCGCGATCTCAGCCGCGGATGCCGAGCGCCTCGCGCCCGAAGACGCCGCGTAGCCGGAAGCGGTCCGCTTCTCACGACGGCTCGTTCTCCGCGCGCAGCCCGTCGAGGATCAAGGTTGTGAGCGAGCGCGGCACGTCGAGTGGGTTGCCGATCTCCTCGCCCGCGAACAGCGCGGTGAGCAGGCGCTCCACCGCGCCGACGACCGCGAGCGCGCTCACGGCCGGGTGGATCGACCCGCGCAGCAGACCATGGCCGTGGGCCTTCCGGGTGATCTCGGTGGCGTAGCGTCCGATCATGTCGGAGGTGGAGACCACGGGCGTCCTGGCTCCGGTCGCCGGGGCGCGCGACTCCTGGAGATACAGCCGAACCACGCCGACGTGGCTGAACACCGTTCCGGTGAGCGACTCGCCCAGATCCCGCCAGGCGGTGAGCATCTTCTGGCGATCCGTCTCGGTGTCGAGCGAACGGCTGCACGCCTCCATCGCCGCGACGATCTCGAGGCGGACCGGCTCGAAGAGGTGGGCCACGAGTGCGGTCTTGTCCTCGAAGTACCGATAGAAGCTGCCCTTCGCGACCCCCGCTGCCTGGGTGATGTCGTCGATGGTCGTCTGCTCAATCCCCCCCGCCAGGAACAGCTGCATCGCCGCGCTGGAGATCGCGTTCATCCGTTCGCGTCGGTTGGTGTCCCGAATGCCGCCTGGCTGGCCGGGGCGCAGGGAGGGCCCGGGCGAAGGGCTCGACTTTCGGTCACCACGCCGCCCATTTTGTGACTGATCGGTCATGATTTTTCTGTGGGGGCTGAAATGGTCGGCATACCTCTAGGGTGGCTCTACACCAACGCGGGCGAATGGCTCATCCACAAGCATGTCCTTCACGGGCTGGGAAAGAACCGGCACAGCTTCTGGGCGTTCCACTGGCACGAGCATCACCGTGAATCTCGCCGGAACACGATGAAGGATCCGCAGTACGTCCGGCCACTGTTCCGGGACTGGAACGCGCAAACCAAGGAGGTCGCTGCGCTGCTCGCGGGGGCTGCGCTCCACGTTCCGCTGTTCCCGATTGCGCCGTACTTCATCGGGTCGGTCTGGTTCTTCATGTGGCGCTACTACTGGCTCCACAGGAAGGCCCATCTGGACTCCGAGTGGGCGCGCGAGCACCTGCCCTGGCACGTCGATCACCACCTCGGGCGCAACCAGAACCGGAACTGGTGCGTGACCCATCCGTTCTTCGACTACGTGATGGGCACCCGCCAGCCGTATCAGGGCACGTCGGCGGAGGCGGCGGACCTGGCGAAGAGGCAGGCCATGTCGGTTCCCGCCGCCCGGGCCTGAGACGCCTGTTAGCCTCCTCTCGCAATGCGGCGGACGATCCTGGTGGGAGACGTGCACGGGTGCCTCGACGAGCTCGAGGACCTGTTGAAGACAGTGGAGCTCGGAGCGGCCGACGAAGTGATCCTGGTCGGCGATCTGGTGGCCAAGGGACCGGACTCGCAGGGGGTCGTTCAGCTCGCTCGCGAACGCGGGTTCAAGGCGGTTCAGGGGAATCACGACGCACACGTCCTCCGGATCCGCGAGGGAACGCTGAACAAGGCGCCGAAGCCGACCCACCAGCGCGTGGCGGACGCGCTGACCGACGCGGACTGGCGCTGGCTCGCGGCACTGCCGGTTCACCTGAGGCTCGAAGAGCTCGGGACCCTGGTGGTCCACGCAGGCGTGGTGCCCGGCGTTCCCCTGGAGTCGCAGCAGCGCGATCATCTCCTGAACCTGCGAAGCATCACCCCGGCGGGAGAGCCGTCGAAGCGGTTCGAGGACGGCAAGCCGTGGGCGTCGCTTTGGACGGGACCCGAGCACGTGGTGTTCGGACACGACGCAGTGCGGGGGCTCCAGCGGCATCCCTTCGCCACCGGGCTCGACACCGGATGCGTGTACGGGAAGGCGCTCACCGCGCTGGTGCTGCCGGAGCGGCGACTCGTCTCGGTGCCGGCCCACCGCGTCTACAGCTCTCTGGGAAGCTGACATGTCTTCGCCCACGACCTTTCTGCACGAAGCGATTGAACTCGCGCGTGAAAACGTGCGCAGGGGAGGGCGGCCGTTCGGTGCCATCGTGGTCAAGGACGGCCAGGTCATCGCCCGGGGCGTCAACGAGATCTACGCCACCAACGATCCGACCGCGCACGCGGAGCTGCTGGCGTTGCGTGCCGCGGGCCGGGCGCTTGGGACACCGCGCCTCGACGGCTGCGCGGTCTATGCGAGCGGCCATCCCTGTCCGATGTGCCTCGCGGCCATGCGCATGGCGGGGATCGCGGAGGTCGCGTACGCCTACTCACAGGAGGACGCGGAGCCGTATGGGTTGTCCACCGCCGCGATCTACGCCGAGCTCGCGAGGCCGTTCCCGCTTCAGTCCATGAAGCTCGCTCACATCGGCGTTGATCCAGCGGGCGAGGAGGACCTCTACGAGTCGTGGCGGCGGACCGCTCAGCGGTGAGCGGGGCTCACACCCACGCCGACGATGAGCAAGCGAGCGTGCGGGTTCAGGTACGGCCGTGTCCTTGATCTGGATCGCGAAGCCTTCGCGCCTGTCATCAATTGTCAGCAAATTGCCACATTTGTAATCATTTAATTTCAGCGCAACATCGCAACTGCACCTTGCTCGCGGAGACCTTCGCTCGATGACTCACGACACGCCGCGCATCCCGATCATCAACTTGCGCAAGAACCTGATTGTCTCGCTTCAGGGTTCTCCGACCGATGGGATGGTGGCGCAGCTGCAGACGGATCTCGGGGCCCGGATCCAGGAGGCCAACCCGAAGGGACTGGTCCTCGATGTTTCCGGGATGGGAATTCTGGACAGCTACGTCTCGAAGGCGCTCCGGGATCTCGCGGTGATGTCCCGGCTGATGGGCGTGCACGCGGTCATCTGCGGAATGCATCCGCTGATGGCGCTCACGCTGGTGGAGATGGGGCTCCGTCTCGATGACGTGCCGCACAAGATGAACCTCGAGCAGGCGCTCGACTATCTCGCCGAGCTGGAGCAGTCGCGCCTCGCTCACGACCTGGTGGAGTTGGAGGACACGCTGGAGGATGCGTCCGCGGCTCCAGGGGAGCCGGAAGCTCGCCCCGAGGATACGCCGGCCCGTTCGTAGCCATGTCGAACTCGAGCCGAATCGAGGTCGGGGTCGCTCAACGGCCCTTGCGAGGAGAGTCCGTCTGCGGGGACGCGTATGGCGTCGTCGAGCGTGACGACCTCGTCTGCATCGCCCTGGCGGACGGGCTTGGCCATGGCCCCGACGCGGCGGTTCCGGCCGTCCGCTTCTGCGAGCGCGTTCACTCTTCGCCCCAGGCGCCGCTGGCGCAGCTGTTCGCTTCCGCTCATCACGACCTCAGCGGCACCCGAGGGGCAGCGGCGGCCATCCTCCGCCTGAACAAGCTGGAGCGTTCGCTGGAGTTCGCCGCGCTCGGCAACGTGGAGCTGCGCGCGCTCTGTGCCCGGCCCATCCACCCGGTGAGCTTTCCCGGGATCGTGGGACAAACCTCCCGGCGGAAGATCACTCCGTTCCTCTCGCCCTTGAGCCACGGCGACCTGCTCGTCCTCTACACCGACGGGATCTCGAAAGAGTTCGACCTGAGCCGCTCGGCGGAGGGATCCGCGCAGGCGCTTGCGGAGGGCCTGCTCGCGGACCACGGCGTCGCGCGGGACGACGCCACCTGCATCGTCGTGCGTTGGCATTGCTTTGAAGTGAAGGAGACACCGTGAAAGTTCAAGACATCGACCTCAACAAGATGCTCAAGCTGTCCCCCGAGACGGGCCGCCTGCTTCTCGGCGAAGACCGCATGCTCCTCTTCCGGCAGGAGGCGTTCGGTGCGCTTCGCAAGCTCCTGCTGGAGCAGCTCGGTGAGAGGCTGGCGCGGGCGCTCCTCAGCCAGTTCGGGCATCGTTGCGGGACCGGCGACCACCGGGCGCTCACCAGCAACTACCAATGGGACACTGACCACGACGAGATGGGCGCCGGGCCCGCCATGCATGCGTGGGAAGGCCTCGTCCACGTCGAGCCCGTGTTCGTCAACTTCGACAAGAAGAGCGGCTTCTTCGAGTTCAAGGGAATCTGGACGAACTCCTATGAGGCCGACCTCCACATCTCGCAGTTCGGCCTCTCGAGCGAGCCCGTCTGTCACACCCTGACAGGCTATGCGAGCGGCTGGTGCAGCGCCTTCATGGGGGTCAACGACCTCGTCACGATCGAGACTGAGTGCGTGGGCAAGGGCGACAAGCAGTGCGTCTTCCTCGTCAAGTCCGCGGACAAGTGGGGCCCCGAGGCGAATCCCTGGAAGGAGTCACTGGCCGCAACCGACACGTCGCTCTCGCTCGAGCTCGAGGAGAAGGTGAAGGAGCTCGAGCGCCACCGCCGCGCGATGCTGGATCTCGGGACTCCCATCATCCAGGTCTGGCAGGACGTGGTGGTCCTTCCGGTGATTGGGGTCGTGGATACCAAGCGCAGCGCAGCCATGACCGAGAGCCTGCTCAGCCGCGTCGCCACGCAGGAGGTCAAGTGCGTCATCATGGACCTGACCGGCGTCGACATGGTCGACACGAAGACGGCCGACAACTTCATCAAGACCGTTCGTGCGCTGGAGCTGGTGGGCTCACGCTGCATCATCACCGGCATTCGCCCCGAGGTCGCCCAGACGCTCACGCAATTGGGCGTGGACATGGCGGGTATCGTCACGCTGCGCAGCCTCAAGGAAGGCCTCGAGGAGAGCCTGAAGCTTCTGGGGTATCGCGTTCGCAAGATCTCCGACGGGACTGGCCGTCACACGGCCTAGGCATCCAGAACCACGTCGTTTGAACGGAGGATGCAGCGATGGAGCGGCAGCTGACGACCGTGCTGGGACGATATCTGCCGGTGATGGCTGCGTCAGGGGTGGTCCTCACCCTGAAGCGGCGCACCGCGTGGGACGGACGCCCCCCGAGTGAGCCTCAGGTGAAGCGATTGGAAGAGGAGCTGAGGGACATCGTCCCCAGCCACCTGCCGGACTTCGTTGCGCGGAGGCGGTGCCTGAGTGAGATACAAACACTGCTCCGGTCGCAGACTTCGCGCGCGGTGCAGGGCACGAAGGTCATTCCCATCCTGGGGGAGATCGACGTCATCCGATCACGGGTGGAGGCCGGCGAAATCGCGCGCGACCTCGGGTGTTCGCCCATCGACCAGATGCGCGTGGCCACGGCGGTTTCGGAGTTGGCCCGGAACATCGTGAACTATGCGGGTACGGGCGAGATTTGCCTCAGCCCCATCACCGACCCGACCGGGCGGCGCAAGGGGCTGGAGATCGTCGCTTCGGACAAAGGCCCGGGAATCGCGAGCGTCGACGTCATCATGTCCGGCTCGTACAAGTCCAAGAAGGGGATGGGGATGGGCCTCCTCGGCGTGAAGCGGCTCATGGACGACTTCGAGTTGAAGACGGCCCTCCTCAAGGGCACCACCGTCCGTTGCGTCAAATACCTGCCGGACGACTGAGCCGGCCAGTTTTCAGGTCGGCGGGATCAAGGTCACCGGCACACTGCGCTCGCCTTCGGAGAACTTGATCAGCAGCGTTGCATCGCGGGTTGAAGCCGGCACGACGAAAACGACCTCCCCGGTCGCGCTGGAGTCCGCGGCGACGAGCACATTGAGCCCGGAAGACGGTGCGAGGGTGTCTGTTCCGGTGCGGAGTCGGAACGTGGCGTCCCAGAAGTTCATGTCGAATCGGTCGTGGTTGATGCATCGCAGGGTGAAGGTCACCGCCACGTGGCCGTCCGTCTCCGGCCGCACCTGAGCTCCGAGAACGACGTACTCCACCTCGCCCGAGCGAATGGACTCGCCGGTGGGCACATCGACGGCCCATCCCCCGCCGGTCTCAGAAGCGCCCCCGATCCCGGGCTCCGCCGGCGGCGGTGACGCGGGCTCCAACTCTGCGGAGTGTGGCGCCTGAGGCGCATCCGGTTCGGATGTGCCAAGCAATCCCACCTGGGACAGGCCGATCAACAGGCCCGTTACGGCTGTGAGCACCGCCGCTGTGGCCGTCAGCAATCCGGGCAGTGTGGTCCACCAGCTCGTCGGCCTTGCGTCGCTCGACTTGTCGTCCGGCATACCGTTCACCTCGTGGCGGATCGCTCCATCATGAGTGTTCGGATGCCGCGCCGGCCGGTGCCAGTCCCAGCCGCGCGGGCCTGCCGGGCGCTCAGCTCCCTGCCACCCGCAAGCGCCCGAGGCCGATCGCGTTCCGCTGTGCGTTGCCGGAGAAGGCAGCGGGAATGCCGGCGAGGGCGCGTTTGCGCTGGATGTGCGTCCGGAACCGGGCGTCGGGTTTGTGCCATACGTCGCTAGAATTGACACCGCTCACCCTGCGTGTTTTCTCCGCCCGGTCGCCAGGGGAGCCCGGAGTCTGGGCTGAGAGTGCCGCAGGTGCGGCCGACCCTTTGAACCTGATCCGGTTAGCACCGGCGGAGGGAGGCGCGCAGCGACCGCCGCGCCTCCACGTTGGGAAGGGACGAGAGGATGAGCGGCAACGCGCGCAATCAGCTTCGTGTCGATGACGAGGCGCTCGCCGGGATCACCCGAGGGCCCCTGCCGGGATCGAGGAAGGTGTACGTGTCGGGCAGTCTGCACGACGACGTCCACGTCCCCATGCGGGAGATCGAGCAGACCCCGACGCGGACCGTGGGAAGCGCCGCGCTCCAGCCGAACCCGCCGTTCCACGTCTACGACCCCAGCGGCGCCTACACCGATCCGACGGTGGCGATCGATCTGCGCAAGGGACTCGCGCCGATCCGGGATGCGTGGATTGCCCGCCGCGGTGACACCGTGCAACTCCCGGAGATCAGCTCCGAGTACGGCCGGCTGCGCTTGACGGATGGCCGACTGGACGCGCTGCGTTTCCCCAATCGCCACAAGCCGAAGATCGCGCGCCCGGGCGGGAACGTCTCGCAGATGCACTACGCGCGAAAGGGGATCATCACGCCCGAGATGGAGTTCGTGGCGATTCGCGAGACGCAGCGGCTCGAGGCCCAGTACGCCGCGCAGCACTCCGGACAGTCGTGGGGCGCGTCGATCCCGAAGGAGATCACCCCCGAGTTCGTCCGCGACGAGGTGGCGCGTGGTCGGGCGATCATCCCGGCGAACGTGAACCACCCCGAGATCGAGCCGATGATCATCGGGCGGAACTTCCTGGTGAAGATCAACGCCAACATCGGCAACTCCGCCGTGTCGTCCTCGATCGAGGAGGAGGTGGAGAAGATGGTGTGGGCGATCCGCTGGGGCGCCGACACCGTGATGGATCTCTCCACCGGAAAGAACATCCACGAGACGCGCGAGTGGATCCTCCGCAACAGCCCGGTGCCCATCGGCACCGTGCCCATCTACCAGGCCCTGGAGAAGGTGGGCGGCAAGGCCGAGGACCTCACCTGGGAGCTCTTCCGCGACACTCTGATCGAGCAGGCGGAGCAGGGGGTGGACTACTTCACCATCCACGCCGGCGTGCGGCTCGCGTACATCCCGCTGACCGCGAAGCGCGTGACCGGCATCGTCTCACGCGGCGGATCGATCCTCGCCCGTTGGTGCCTGGCGCACCACAAGGAGAACTTCCTCTACACGCACTTCGAGGAGATCTGCGAGATCATGAAGGCGTACGACGTCAGCTTCAGCCTCGGCGACGGCCTGCGCCCCGGTTCGATCGCCGACGCCAACGACGCCGCCCAGTTCGCGGAGCTCGACACGCTCGGTGAGCTGACCCAGATCGCGTGGAAGCACGACGTGCAGGTGATGATCGAGGGGCCGGGCCACGTGCCCATGCACCTCATCCACGAGAACATGACCCGGCAGCTGCAGGTCTGCCACGAGGCGCCGTTCTACACGCTGGGGCCTCTCACCACCGACATCGCGCCCGGTTACGACCACATCACCTCGGCGATCGGCGCTGCGATGATCGGTTGGTACGGCACCGCGATGCTCTGCTACGTGACCCCGAAAGAGCACCTCGGGCTGCCCGATCGCGACGACGTGCGCGACGGCGTGATCGCCTACAAGCTCGCCGCCCACGCCGCCGATCTCGCCAAGGGACATCCCGGCGCACAGGCGCGGGACAACGCCCTCTCCAAGGCTCGTTTCGAGTTCCGTTGGCAGGACCAGTTCAACCTCGGCCTCGACCCGGAGAAGGCGAAGGAGTTCCACGACGAGACCCTGCCGGCCGACGGAGCGAAGGTCGCGCACTTCTGCTCGATGTGTGGACCGCAGTTCTGCTCGATGAAGATCACCCAGGACGTGCGCGACATGGCGCAGCAGGGGATGGAGGAGAAGGCGGAGGAATTCGTTAAGACGGGTGGAGAGATCTACCGCTGAGGAGTGCGGGCCGGCAGAGTAGTGACTGCGAACTTTCAACTGCCTCCCCTGCCGTCCAAAGCGACGGACCCGACGGGGGCGGCCTGGCGGGCTCCAGGTCGCCCCCTCGTGTCGGGCCGGGGTGCATCGCGCATCATAAGAAGGATGCCGAGCTCTCCCGTGACCAGGCAGGTCGTTCGCATCCCGCTGAAGGCGGACGGCGCCCTGCGCCTCGGGATCGTCGCCGACACCCATTCGCGACCCAACGCCGCCGGGGTGAAGCACCTCGCCGCACTCGGCCCGGATGCCATCCTTCACGCCGGCGACATCGGCGAGCTGTCGACGCTGGACGGCTTCCGTGCGCTGGCCCCCGTGTTCGCAGTGCGCGGTAACATCGATGAGCGAGTGACCGACCTTCCGGATCAACTCACGGTGGAGCTCGTGGGCGCCGGCGACCGGACCTTGTTGAGGATTCTTCTCCTCCACATCGGCGTCGCCGGTCCCCGGCTGCGCGCGGATGTCTCGAGGAGTGCGCGCGCGCAAAAGGCTTCGCTCGTGGTGTGTGGCCACTCGCACGTGCCATTCATTGGCAGCGATCGCGGGTTGACGATCTTCAACCCGGGTTCCATGGGGCCACGGCGCTTTCACCTTCCGATCGTCTTCGGGTCCATCGACCTCGCGCCCAGCGGCGTAAGGCTGCGCCATTTCGAATGCGAGACCGGCGCGCCATGGAACCCATGACCGGCATGCCGCAGAACGTTACGCGTCGCAGATCGAGGCGCCCGGTTCGAAGCGGAACTCCAGAGGTGCGTTCGGTCGTCGGCGGAAAGTGAAGAGCCCGTCGTGGACGTGGGCGAATCCGGGCACCACGTCTGCCCCGAGCGTGCCTGACGCGACGGGGCCGAGCTGAACGAGCAGTGAGCCGGGCGCAGCATCGAGGGACGGACTGGAGAGCCTCCACCCGGCGAAGTCTCCCTCTCGACCCGGTGCCTCGAAGAGCATCGCCATGCGTCGGCTCGTGACCGACACCCGAACGGTGGTCGGATGAGGCCCTGGATCCGGAGCGGCGCCGGTCTTACTCTTACCAGTAAGAGTAGGAGGATTCATGCGCATCACTTCGAAGGGACAGGTCACGATTCCAAAGGAGCTGAGAGAGAAAACAGGTCTGCTCCCGAACGTGGAGGTGGAGTTCGAGCTGGATGGCAAGGGCCTGCGGATTCGTCGTGCGAAGGCGCCCCGGGGACCCAGTCGCGGTGCTGCAGCGGTGCAGCGGCTCCGGGGCACTGCGACCGTGAAGATGACGACCGAGCAGATCCTCGCGCTCACCCGGTCCCGCTGATGCCAGTCCTCGTCGATAGCAGCGTGATCCTGGACGTGGCCACCGACGACCCGGATTGGGGGCCGTGGTCGAGCGATGCGCTCGCCCGCTGCGCTGATGAAACTTCCCTCGTGATCAATCCGATCATCTACGCCGAGGTTTCAGTCGGCTTCGAGCGCATCGAACAGCTCGAAGCTGCACTGGCTCCCGAGTTCTACCGTCGTGACGCATTGCCCTGGGAGGCCGGGTTCCTTGCTGGCAAGGCGTTCCTCGCCTACCGACGTCGTGGAGGCGTTCGAACCGCTCCCTTGCCGGACTTCTTCATCGGCGCGCACGCCGCGGTTGCGGGATGGGCGTTGCTGACGCGCGATGCCGGGCGGTTCCGAACCTACTTCCCGAACGTCGACTTGATCGCTCCGGCTTGATCTGACTGACGCCCGCTGGTGACCAGGGCTTCAGGAAGCGTGGAATCCGCGTTCCTGAAGCCCTGTCTCACCAGACTGCTGACTGCAAACTGCCAACTGCCGACCCCGTCGTCGAAGCTACGGCGCCGGCGCCGGCGCCGGC
>JBAWAM010000337.1:0-13784 GCA_049589315.1 Myxococcaceae bacterium | reverse complement strand
CCTGGCTGCCATCGTCGAACGTCGCCACCGCCGTCACGCCGGAGATCGCGCCGACGTTGAGCTCGAGGGACTTGGGCGTGATCTCCAGGGCCGTGATCCGCCGGACCAACGTGCCGCCGTCCTTTCCTTCCTGGCGACCGGCGTCGAGATCGAAGGGAGGAAACGAGGCATCGAGCCCGGCGTCGGGCAGTTCGGGCACGGGCGCGCCGTCGCACGCGGCGAACAACACAACGACACCAACGACCATCCAGGGACCTGCGCGCATCGAATGCCTCCAGCGCGCGCATGTTGCAGAACGTTGGGAGCCTGGCAAAGCCGCTGTTGGAGCGCTGTCACCCGCGAGTGACACGCCGCCCCCCTGGTCGCTCGCTGCCGTGCTCGCTCAGCCGTGAATACCTTCTGCACCATGAAGCATCCGACGGCGGGGGAGTTCATGGCGTTTGGGCTCGGGGTGCTGTCTGCGGGGATCGGCAGCTCGCTCGTCTGGGGGCGGCTGCACCGGCGGACGCTCGAAGCGGGACCTCGAAGCCCGGTCTCCGGTATGCGGTCGGTGGGCCAATGGAACATCGCGCCCGGCGAGACGCTCGGCCGCGATGGCGCCCGGGATTGGGTCACCGAAGGCTCGATGGAGTCGTTCCCGGCGAGCGACCCGCCAGCGTACTGAGGTGGTCCGGTGGTCCTCCTGCGGTTCGTGTCCACCGTAGACCGAGGAGGAAACACCCATGGCAGAGTTCAACAGAACGCGACAACGCGAGGAGAACGTCCGCCCCGAACATCGTGAGGATCTCGTCGCGGAAGGGGAGCGGGCCGAGCTGGAGCGGCGCATGGAATCGGATCATCGGGATCCCACGGCGCGGCGCGGCTACACCGGTGACATCAGCGACGCGGACGTGGGCGAGGATGGGATCGACGCCAAGGGAGTCGGCGGCTACGGCGCCTCCTCGGACGTCCCACCGATCAACATGCGCAAGCCCATGGGCGACAACAGCCAGATTTCGGAGGAGAACGACGCGGACGAGCCGCGCAAGCACCACCGGCGGTGACAGCCCGCGCCCTCGGGTTGCAACACTTAGCGCGGCGCACGCTTCTCGGCGGCGCCGCGCTCCTTTGCTTCAATGCAACGTGGGCTTTCCCTTTGGCCTGGGCGTCTTCGGAGGGTGGTTCGCCTGGACCGCCCTCGGTGCCTTTCCAGAGGTCTCTTTCGGCACATCGTGCCAGCTGTCCGTCGTGAATTGACCCGCTGTCGAGGTGCGCTCGTGGCCGGGATGCGTCTTCTGCGGCTTGCGTTTCGACGCCGTCTTTCCCTTGAGCGCAGGTCCCGGCTTGCCGCGGGTGCGGGACGTTCCTCCGCCGGGTGTTGCGTACCTTGGCATGGCAAATCCTCCCTTCTGGCTACGCTAGGGACGGGTTCGCCTCTCGACCACCTCAGCCCGCCGCGCGGACCCGGGGCCGCGCCGTGGGTGGCGGTACGACGACCACACTGCCCGGAGGCACCGACTCGGTGAGCACCACGCCAGGCATGATCTTCGTCCCCTCGCCGATGGTGATCGGGCCGATCAACGTCGCGCCCGGGCCAACCGCCACATTCCGCCCGATGCGCGGCGCACCCGTGCGCCCGGTGGCCGGGTCGGTGCCCATCCCGAGCGTCACGCCGTGGTACAGCGTCGCCCCGCGCTCCACCTGCGCCGCATGGCTGATGGCCATTCCCATGCCGTGGACGATCATCACACCCGGCTCGAACCGCGCCTCCCAGTGGATGTCCGCGCCATAGAGGTGGCGGATCGATCTCGACATCACCTTCGCGGCGAGCATGTGGCCGGCATCGCGCAGCGCCGCCATCAGTCGATAGGCCGCCATCGTCTGCAGTCCGATCTTCTGGATCAGGTCGGAGAACAGCGCGTTGCTCGAGGGGGTGGGGTGACCGTACTTCTCCTCGTAGCCGCGCATCACCGCCTGGTCCTCCCGGACGTCGGCGTACCACTGCGACCAGACGCTCGCGGGGCCCTTCTCGAAGCGGCCGGTGTAGCGGAGAAGCTCGTCCAGGCAGGCACCCAGCGTCCCCGCCTCGGTCCTTGCGCCGCGGAAGTACTCGATGGCGTAGGCCACGGTGGTTCCGGCCAGGGCGGGACGCTCCAGCCCAACGCGATCGAGTGTCAGCGCCGTCTTCATGACTCCGGTCGCCAGCCTGCCTGCCCGATCGGGATCAGCCAATGCGGTCAGCAACAGCGGCAGGGTGACGGGATTCAACTCGTAGAGGTAGTGCCACGGGCTGGCGTCACGAAGGCGCGGGTGCTTCCTGGAGATGCGGAGATCGAAGCGGCCGTACTTGCCCGCCCGCAGGCGCCACTTCTCCAGGCTGGTGTGATCCGACCCGTGCAGTGTCGAGGCCTGCTCGGAGAACAGGAACCTGACGCCGGCGAACTCCAGCCTCATCCCGAGCTCGGTGTCTTCGGCATGCCCCAGGCGGGTGTCAAACCCGCCGACGTCGAGGAAGTCGCAGCGTCGTACCGAGAAGTTCCCGCTGTAGAGCAGCGATCCCTGCGGCGCCGCGGCGCCTGTGCGGATCTCGTTGGCGAGTCGGTCGAGGAGACGCTGATGCCAGCGCTCGAACAACGGCATGCTGGCGAGCGCCGGATCACCCTTGATGCGCCCCAACACCACCACGCGCTCGCCCCCGAGATGCGGGGTCAGGTGCTCCTGAAGGAAGTCCGGCGAGACCTGCATGTCGTCGTCGACGAACACGAGCAGGTCTCCCGAAGCTGACTCGGCGCCTGCATTCCGGGCGGCCGCGGCGCCGGCGTTCTTCTGCTCGACGACCTTCAACCGGAACGGAAGCTCCAGCGCGTTCAGGCGCGGTGCCACCGGTGGCGACGAACCGTCGTCCACCACGACCACTTCGAAGCTCCTGCCGGAAAGACTCTGCGCCGCCAGCTGCCGCAGCAGCCGCTCCACCAGCACAGGCCGATTGTACGTTGCGATCACGACGCTGATCGGGCCCATCCCGCCACCTCCACCATCCCCACGTGCCACCGACGACCCACCTCACCCCGCCACGGACTGCTTCGCTCCTACCGGCCAGTTCCTCACGACGCCTCGAAGCCGGATGAGCTGCGCTTCCAGTTCCGGCGACTTCTGCAGCGCTTCCTTGAGCTGTCGATACAGGAACCGGTTCAGCCTGAGCGCGAGCGGTGTATTGCCCGCCGACCGCACGATGCGGACGTCGGTGGCGTACTGGAACTTGTAGGCCTCGCCGCCAATCAGGAAATCGAACACGCGATCGCCGCCCGCCTGGCTTCGCTCCATGATGTCGTGAAGCAGGATCTTCCCGGGCGAATAGCGCGACAGCTCGGGGTCATAGGCCGGAATCCACCAGTAGAAGCGACCGTCGTACCTCGTCCCTGCATGGACCGCGACGACCCGGTCGCCCGCACTGAGGGTCGTGACCAGGAGCGCGTCTCGCGAACTCAGCTCGTCGAAGAACCGGACCCAGGCAGGGTCGCGGAACAGATCTCGCACCCCGGTCGAGACGTACTGTTGCGACTTCCAGCGCATCAAATCCTGGATGACGCCGGGTCGCGGATCGTGGAACGTCAGCTTCACCGGTCCGAGATCGCGCTCCAGCTTGCGCCGCTTTCTCGGGACGTCCGATGACCAGCCGTTGCGTCCGACCCACGCAAGGAAGTCCTGCCAGGTCGCGAACCGCGACCAGTCCACGAAGGGACCGGGTTCGACGTCCGAGCCCGGTGCAACCGGTGACCAGGCCTCGATCGGGACCGTGTCGAAGGCGACCCTCGGGAGGAATTCGAGCTTCTTCGCGTCGGGGGGCGTCTGGCCGACCGGTTCGACGAAGTCGAGGAACGGCATGTCCGTGATCACCTTCCGCCCGTCGATGACCAGGAGTCGCCAGGCCCGGTCATCCACACGGAAGGTCTCGATGGAAGCCCGGTTTCCCGGAAACATCGCCGCCGCGAGGCTTTGCAGGAACGCGTCGCTGGAGAAGAAGTTCATGGGCGAGGAAGCTAGGAACGCCCTCGCCAAACCACCCGCCG
This sequence comes from Myxococcaceae bacterium, assembly GCA_049589315.1. GTDB lineage: Bacteria > Myxococcota > Myxococcia > Myxococcales > Myxococcaceae > JBAWAM01. The sequence goes on along the minus strand of JBAWAM010000337.1, from coordinate 9,735 downwards.
TTTGCACTCGGCGCGCCGGTCCGAACCTCCGTCGCCGCTTCAACACCACCTCCGCGCGGAAAACGGAAAAGCAGCCTGCCCCCTTTCCTGGCGGCCGAGCCACCGCCCGGGGCGAGTGGCGCTCCACACGGAATGCAGGAGAGACTGTTCTCCGGATGACGCTTTCCACTCTCCGAACGGCGTTGGTGCTCGGTGGCGGTGGCGCGCGAGGCGCGTACGAGGCGGGCGTGTTGGCCTACCTGCGCGAGGAGCTCGAGCCGCGGCTGGGCCCCCTGCCGATCGACATCGTGTCCGGGACTTCGGTCGGCGCGATCAATGCGGCGCACGTGGCGGCGAACATCGAGCATCCGCTGCACCAGACGCGGGACCTCATCGAGCGCTGGCGGTCCCTCTCGGTCGAATCGCTGCTGCGCTTCGGCGTCTCGGATCTCCTCCGGATGGGGCGGGAGATCGTCGGAGGCGCGCCGCCGAACGCGGCCCGGCAGGGTGGGCTGGTGGATCCCTTCGGGTTGCGGGAGGTGGTGTTCAAGGGCGTCCACTGGCCTTCGATCGGGAGAGCCATCCGACGCGGTTCACTGCATGCCCTCGCCGTCACGGCGACTCACGTCGCCAGCGGCCGGAGCGAAGTCTTCATCCAGCGTCAAGGCGGAGGGGTTCCACCGTGGAGCCGGGACCCGCATCTGGTCGCCCGCGCCACGCACATCGGCCCGAAGCACGTGCTCGCGTCTGCGGCGATCCCGCTCATCTTCCCCGCGGTGCGGGTCCGCAAGAGCATGTACGTCGACGGTGGACTGCGGATGAACGTGCCACTGAGCCCGGCGCTGCGACTCGGGGCGGAGCGGGTGATCGTGGTGTCGCTCCGGCACGATCCCACGGCGGCCGAGCTCGCCAAGCGGAAGCCGACGGAGATCGAACGGGTTCACGCCACCGCGTCGTTCCTCATCGGCAAGACGCTCGATGCGCTGTTGCTCGACCGCACCGACCAGGATCTCGAGCGGGTGCGCCGGCTCAACCAGATGCTGGAGACGGGCGTGGCTGCGTATGGCCCGACCTATGCCGAGGTCTTCAACTCCGCGCTCATCCACCGTCGGGGTCAACCGGTCCGCTACGTCCGGAACATCCTCATCCGCCCGTCGCGGGACATCGGAGAGCTGGCGGCGGCGTATGCGGCTTCACCCGAGTTCAAGCGCCGCGCTCGCGGGCTCGCTGCGAGAGGCATCCTGAAGCTCGCAACGGACCGTGGAGGAGCGGGCGCCGACCTGATCTCGTATCTCCTCTTCGACGGCGGATTCGCGGACGTCCTGATCGAGTTGGGTCGGCGGGACGCCCGCGCGCAGGAGGAGGAGTGGGCGCGCTTCTGGTCGGACGCGCCGCAGAGCATCGCCGAGAACCTGCACCGCCCGTTGGAGCCGCCACGTCGGACGGGGTGAGCACCTCGTCGGGCCTGCGGTTTGCCACGGCCCAACAGTGTGACGACGGACTCACTGCGCTCACCGCCGCACGAAGCTACGGTCGTGCCCTCCAGGACCACACCGGAGCACACGCATGCGCCTCCCGTTGCTCATCGCCGTCACTGCTTTCTCCCTCGCCCTCACCGGGTGTCCGAAGAAGCAGGGCCCCCGGGCACCTTCCGGAAATACGGATTCAGGATCAGGCGCGGACGCGGGCGGCCCGCCGGTCGAGCAGGGCGCGCCCAACGTGCCCGAGTTCTCTCCGGCCTTCCCCGGGCAGACGCGCGCGCCGGAGGTCCACAGCCGCACGCGCGTGGTGGTCACCGAGATTGCGTCGGGGTTCGACAAACCCTGGGCGATCGCGTTCCTACCGGATGGGCGGATGCTGGTGACGGAGAAGCCGACCGGAAAGCTCTACATCGTCGCCCAGGACGGGACGAAGTCGTCGCCGGTCTCCGGGTTGCCGCCGGTGGATGGACGCGACCAGGGCGGGCTGCTCGACGTGGAGGTGGGGCCCGACTACGCGCAGAGTGGGCTGATCTACTGGACGTATTACGAGCCGAGGGAAGGCGGCAACGGGCTCGCGGTCGCGCGGGCACGCCTGGTCGATGGGGCCAGTCCGCGGGTCGAGGGCGTCGAGGTCATCTTCCGCATGCAGCCCACGCTCGAGTCGACCAAGCACGCCGGTGGGCGGCTCGTCTTCGCGCCCGACGGCACGTTGTTCGTCACGCTCGGCGATCGCTTGATCCTCGAGGGACGGAGGCAGGCGCAGGATCTCGGAAGTGACTTCGGGAAGATCGTGCGCATCCGGCCGGACGGTTCGGTGCCGGAGGACAATCCGTTCACGAACCGGGAAGGTGCGCGCCCGGAGATCTGGACGCTGGGCCACCGCAACATTCTCTCCGCCGCGCTGGACGGTCAGGATCGCCTCTGGATCGTCGAGATGGGGCCGAGCGGCGGCGACGAGCTGAACCTGATCGAGAAGGGCAAGGACTACGGCTGGCCGACCATCGGGTACGGGGAGGAGTACTCCGGTGCGCGGCTCCACGCGTCACCCCAGGCGCCCGGGATGGAGCAGCCCGTCTACTACTGGGACCCGGTGATCTCGCCGAGCGGGCTGACGATCTATTCGGGTGACCTCTTCCCCGAGTGGCGTGGAAACTTCTTCATCGGAGGCCTGTCGAGCAGGAGCCTGGTGAGACTCGTGCTCCAGAACGACCGCGTGGTCGGGGAGGAGTGGCTGCTCAAGGACCAGAACGAGCGCATCCGGGAAGTGGTCCAGGGACCCGAGGGAGCGCTCTATCTGCTCACGGACTCCAGCGACGGGCGCCTGCTCAAGCTCACCCCCGAATAAAGTCACGCGAAGAGTTCGGTCCGGGCGGACTCGGCGATTGCGGTGACCGCGGGATGTTTCAGCTTCCGCTCCACGGAGATGGCGTAGAAACGCTCCTTGATCTCCGGCGCGCGTCCGATGACCTTGAGGCTGTACTGCTTCACGACGTGCGCCTCGATCGCCTCCGGAGCGACGACCACGCCGAGCCCACGCTGGGCCAGCACCTTCGCCAGCGCAGTGTCCTCGAGCTCGGCCGCGATCCTCGGCTGGATGCCGTGGGCGTCGAACCAGTCCTCCACCTGACGGCGGAGCTGTGAGCCCCTGGCCGGCAGGAGTGCGGGCGCGCCGTCCAGAGATCGCGGGAAGTCCTTCTTGAGCCCTGCGAGCCCCGGCGGCGCGAAGAAGGTCGTCCCCGTCTCACCGAGCAGGTGGCTGTAGGCCTTCACCCGCATCTCCGAAGGCGCGGGGGCATCCGAGATGACGACGTCGAGCTCGTGCAATGCGAGCGACGCGAGCAGTTGAGGCAGCGGTGCCTCCCGGACATCGAGCAGCAGGTTCGGGAGGGCGCCGAAGGCGGGCTCGAGGAGGCGCTCCGCCACCATCTTGGGGATGACCTGGACGACCCCCACGGAGAAGCGGACGCGCTCCTCCGTAGAGCGGCCTTCGAGCGCGAGCTGGAACTCCTTGCCGAGTCGGAAGATCTCGTCCGCATACCGGAAGGCGAGGCGGCCCGTGTCGGTGAGGACCAGACCTCGACCCTCGCGGCGGAAGAGCTCGTGGCCCAACGAACCCTCCAGCTCCTTGATCTGCGCGCTGATGGTGGGCTGCGAGACGTGCAGCTCCTGGCTCGCAGCCGCGATGCTCCCGGTCCGGGCGACGGTCCAGAAGTACAGGAGGTGGTGGTAGTTGAGCCACGCCATCATCGAACCTCAGGCACCTCAGCGGACTGCCCGCGCGTCTTCCAGAGCGACGCGCCGATCGACAGGGCGAGGATTCCGCCGATGACCGCCAGCGACACGGAGGGCGCAATCTTCACCACGTCGACGATGGTCATCTTCACGCCGACGAACACCAGCACTCCCGAGAGACCGACCTTCAGGTACGTGAAGCGTTCGACCATGCCGGCGAGGAGGAAGAAGAGCGAGCGGAGGCCCAGGATGGCGAAGATGTTCGAGGTGAACACGATGAAGGGGTCCCGGGTGATGGCGAAGATCGCAGGGATCGAGTCGAGGGCGAACACCACGTCGGTGAACTCGACGATCAGCAGCGCGATGAACATCGGGGTCGCCAGCCTGCGTCCATTCTCGATCGTGAAGAAGCGGGGCCCGTCGAACCGGGGGGTGGACGGGACCATCTTGCGGATCATGCGCATCGCGAAGCCTTCGCTGACGTCGTCCTCCTGGCCCTTCTTCCAGGAGAGGAACAGCTTCACGCCGGTGAAGACGAGGAACGCGCCGAAGACGTAGATGAGCCAGTGGAAGCGCTCGAGCATCGCGACGCCGGCGAAGATCATTCCGGCCCGGAGCACCAGCGCCGTGAGGATGCCCCAGAACAGCACCCGGTGCTGGTACGCCGCCGGGATGCTGAAGGCGCCGAAGACCACGACGAAGACGAAGATGTTGTCGACCGAGAGGGACTTCTCCACCAGGTACCCGGTGAGGAAGGCCATGCCCGCCTCGTCGCCGAACCACTTCCAGATGCCGACGTTGAAGATCAGGGCGAGCGAGATCCACACGCAGCTCCAGATCGCCGCCTCCTTGAAGGAGACCGCGTGCGCCTTGCGGTGGAACACGCCCAGATCGAGCGCGAGCATCAACAGCACGAAGACTATGAAGCCGCCCCAAAGGGCCGGCGAACCGATGGTCGTCAAACTCTCTCCCACTCAGAGAACCGCAGAATGGGGGGATGAATAAGCGCTTCGGACTATTCGGCCATGTCTTTGTCTTGAATCGAGACTTAGGAATTTCCTAAGTCACACCGTGCGATCGAAAGACACGCGCGGGCCGATGATCCGGAAGAGCGTCGTCGGGTCGCGCTTGCCGCGGAGCAGGATCGGGAGTCGCTCGTCGGCGTCGATGAACTGCTTCACCCGGTCGTGAACGGGGCGGGTGACGAGGATCTCGTCGGCCTCGGCGATCTCGCAGGTGCGCGCGGCAGTGTTCATCGCGTCGCCGATGGCCGTGTACTGGAGTGTCCTGGAGGACCCGATCGCGCCGGTGATGACCTCGCCGCTGCTCACGCCGATTCCGATGTGAATGGGCTCGAGCCCGGCTTCGGCCCTGCTCCGGTTCCATTCCGCCATCGAGCGCTGCATCTCCAGCGCGCAGTGGACGGCGAAGAGCGGCGACTCGGCGGACTGGATGGGGGCGCCGAACAGGGCGATGATCTGGTCTCCGACGAACTTGTCGACCGCCCCGCGCGAACGGAACACCAGGTCGACCATCCGCTCATAGAATTCGTTGAGCATCCGGACGACCTCTTCGGGCGAGGTCCGTTCACAGAGGGCGGTGAAGCCGCGGATGTCTGCGTAGAGGATCGAGACCTGCGACAGCTTGCCTGCGCGGTCGAGCGAGAGCTTTCCGCTGACCACCTGCTCGACGACGTTCGGCGGGATGAGCCGCTGGAGCTCTGCCCGCGTCTGCGCCTCCTCCCGCAGCTTCGCCACAAGCTGCGCATTCTGGAGCGCCGTGGCCGCCTGCCAGGCGATCACCATCAGCAGCTCGAGGTCCTTCTCCTTGAAGGAGTTGGCGAACATGGTCGAGTCGAGGTGGATGGCGCCGAGCAGGACGTCCCTGTGGAGCAGGGGAACGGTCATCGAGGACCGCATCCCCATGTTGTTGACCGAGCTCGACTTCGAGAAGCGCTCGTCCAGGCGGAGGTCGGAGGTGAGCACCGCCTTCCGCTCGGAGATGGCCTTGTCGAGGATGGTCCGGGAGATGGGGATGGCGGTGCTGGCTGAGTCGCCCTGACGCACGTGCTTCGGCACCAGCTCTCCCGAAGCGTCCGCGAGCAGGATGACGCCGCGGTTGGCCCGGAGAAGCGACATCGAGCGGTCGAGGATCCTCGGAAGGAACACGTTCGGGTCGAGCTCGCCGGCGACCTCCCGGGCGATCTCGTGCGCGAGCCGCAGGCGCTCGTAGTCCTTCCGCAGCGCGTGTACGTCCTGGAGGTGCTCGGCCGGGAGGAAGTCCGGCGCATCGAACTCGAAGCCGACGACGTTCTCGCCGGACCCGCTGGTCATCAGCTCGACGTCGCGCGGGTTGGTCTCCTCGTCCACGCCGGCGTTGAAGGTGAAGACCCGGGGCCCGATCCGGATCTCGTCTCCCTCGCGGAGCTCGTGCCGGGTCACCCGCTCGCCGTTGACGAAGGTGCCGTTGAGCGAGCCCAGATCCTCGAGGAGGAAGTTGCCGTTCTCGTCCCGGACGATTCGAGCGTGCCGCTTCGAGACGTCGGACGTGGCGATCTGGATGACGTTCACGGGGAGCCTGCCCATCGTCGTCTCCTCGCGGAGTGCGAACCGGGCCTCGCCGACTGAGTCCTCTTCCCCCAAAAATGCCATGCGCGCGCGAGCGTAGCAGACGCGCCGAGCGTCAAGGCAAGCGGTCGGTCGGGGACCGACATATCGGCAGGTGTGGGCTCAGTTCATCGCCGGGCTGTTTCCCGACGCCCAGGGACCCTTGCTCATCTTCACCACGCCCTGGCAGCGCGCGCAGATCTCGCCGCGCTCGTCCTTGATCACCGCAGAGCTGAACAGCGTCGCGTTTCCCGCCGAGTCGACCCAGGCCTCGGCACTGAGCCGCTTCCCGCGTACCGGCTTCATGAACGAGATGGACAGCTGCATCGTCGCGGTTCGCCGGGTGGGGTCGATCAGCGCGGGCGCCGACCCGATCACCAGATCGAAGATGGCCGAGAGTACGCCGCCGTTCACGGCGTCGGCACCGAGCCCGCCGAGCTGCTCGGGCTTCACCGGGTCGAGATCCGCCCGGACGCGCTGCGACTCGGGGAAGCTGAGCTTCACCCCGAAGTAGCGGAGGGTGGCGCTCTGGTTGAATTCGTCTGCGTACTTCGCGAGCTGCTCGGGTGTCGGACGGGGACGTTCGCTCATGGGCCGCAGCATGCCACGACAGAGCCTTCGGGCCGGGACGAATCGGGCGCTGCCCGGGGTTGCGGATTGAAGTACAAGAGCCGCTCCTCATGGCCGAACTCAGCCCACTCCTCGACGACCTGAACCCTCCCCAGCGCGAGGCGGTCCTTCACGACCGCGGGCCGCTCCTCGTCCTCTCGGGCGCAGGCTCCGGCAAGACCCGCGTCATCACCCGCCGGGTGGCCTTCCTCGTCCAGGAGCGCGGCGTGCCGCCATGGCGGATCCTCGCGGTGACCTTCACCAACAAGGCCGCACGCGAGATGCGCGAGCGGCTGTTGGACCTGCTGGGCGGCCAGGCAGCCGACTGCGTGGTCTCTACCTTCCACAGCGCCGCGGCGATGATCCTCCGGCGAGAGGCGGAGCACATCGAGGGGCTGACCCGGTCGTTCGTGATCTACGACGACGCGGACCAGATCCAGCTCGTCAAGCGCGCCGCGCGCGAGGCTCAGCTCGAGCTCGCCCAGCTCAACCCGCGCGAGCTCCTCTCCCGCATCGACAAGTGGAAGAACGCGGCGCAGCTCCCGGGGGACGTCAGGCTCCCGGAGACCGACGTGCGCGGGGCGATCGCGCTCCGGGTGTATCGCGCATATCAGCGCCAGCTCCGCGCCGCGAATGCGGTGGACTTCGGGGACCTGCTGCTGCTGCTGGTGGACCTACTCAAGCGCCGACCGGACGTCCGCGAGTACTACGCGCGCCGCTTCGAATACGTGCTGGTCGACGAGTTCCAGGACACCAACCCGGTGCAATACGAGCTGCTCCGGCTCATCGCCCCGCCGCCCGCCGCCAACCTGTGCGTGGTGGGCGACGATGACCAGTCGATCTACCGCTGGCGCGGCGCCGACGTGGGAAACATCCTCGGGTTCCCCAACGAGTACGCGCACGCGAAGGTGGTCAAGCTCGAGCAGAACTACCGCTCGGACCAGACCATCCTCGAAGCGGCACATTCGGTGATCCAGGGGAACCGACGTCGCATGCCGAAGAAGCTCTGGTCGGAGCGGGCCCGCGGCGAGCCGCTCATGCTGCTGATCAACCGCGACGAGCACGCGGAGGCGCAGGAGATTGCGCGGCGGATCCGGTTGCTCCGGCAGGAGGGGCTGATCGAATACGCGCAGATGGCGGTGTTCTACCGGACGCACGCCCAGAGCCGCGTGCTCGAGGAGGCGCTCCGGCTCGAGCGGCTCCCGTACACGCTGATCAACGGCCGGAGCTTCTACGAGCGGGCCGAGGTGAAGGACGCGGCGTCCTATCTGCGTCTGATGGTGAATCCGCGCTCGGACGCAGATCTGATCCGGGTGATCAACACGCCGGCCCGCGGCATCGGCGACACCACGGTGGAGCGGCTGACGGATTTCGCCGCGAACAACGAGCTGAGCCTGTACGAGGCGCTGGGGCGGCTGGGGGAGATCGGGACCCTCAACAGCGCGGCGGTGAAGCGGCTGACGGGTTTTCGCCGACTCATCGACGACCTCGCCACGTTTGGTCGGGATGCGAAGGACGCCGCCAGCGCGGTCGAACACATGCTGCAGCACAGTCAGCTGCTCGCCGCGCTCCAGACGGAGGGCTCGGACGAGAGCGAGACGCGGGCGGAGAACCTCCGGGAGTTCCTCGGTGCAGCGCAGGAGTACGATCTGCAGCGCGCCAGCGAGCCTGCGCCCAGCGCGGAGGGCCTCGCGGTGGACGTGCCGCCGCTGCAGGCGTTCCTGGAGCAGATCAGCCTGGTGGGTCAGGCCGACGTGGAGCCGGGGCAGGGGACGGTCTCGCTCATGACGCTCCATGCGGCGAAGGGGCTGGAGTTCGACGCGGTGTTCATGGCGGGCATGGAAGATGGCGTGTTCCCGCACAACCGCGCGCTCGAGCAGGACGCGGATCCCGAGGAGATGGATGAGGAGCGGCGGCTCTGCTACGTCGGCTTCACACGCGCTCGGAAGCGCCTGTTCCTCTCGTTCGCCCAGGCCCGCGCCCTGTTTGGCGAGCTGCGCTTCAACCCGCCGTCGCGCTTCCTTCGCGAGGTCCCGCGCGAGCTCTTCGACTTCGCCCAGGAGGATCGGCTGGCGGAGGCGTCGAGGGTGGCTGTGACGCCACAGGTGAGGCGGCGCCCGTCCGCGTACGACGCGGATACCTCACCGCAGATCGACCGCTCCTTCGACCAGAGCGTCCATTACGACGATGTGGATCGGCCGCTGATTGGACTGCGTGTCCGGCACAACCAGTTCGGTGACGGTGAGGTCATCGCAACCGAGGGGCAGGGCCCGAACGCGAAGCTGACGGTGCGGTTCCCGTCGGTGGGCCTGAAGCGGGTGATCGCGCGGTTCCTCACCCCGATGGGGTGACTCTCTCGGGAAAATGTTGATCCGCTCGCGCGTGAGCTGCGGGGGTGCACGATCAATTCGAGGCGGCGATGCGGGCCCGGTTGAGCGGGCTACCCCTGCCGAGCGTGTGGGTATGCTTGGCCCGCATGCGGCCGTTCGGCAGCGTCTGATGGGGGCGGGCTGCCTGCCGCATCGCGCAGTGGAATTGGCGTGGCCCGGCGGCAACTCCGCTTCTCGTTGGTGCCGTAGGCTCCTCGATGCGCATCGCCCCCGAGGACGGCGGGGGGCCAGTAGTAGTTGTCGGTCGACCGACCGAAATGCCCCCATACGCCGTCTTTCAACTTGCGGAAACGTCTCGACATTTTCGACGAGGCATCTGCGGAAAACTGGTCGGGAGACCAGTTTCTGTTGGTCTCCCAGCGGGAACACACGCATCAGATCGGCGGGTTACGCGGGCACGACAACGCTCGATTTTGTCGGTCGACCGAACAGCTTTCT
>JBAWAM010000336.1:0-3575 GCA_049589315.1 Myxococcaceae bacterium | reverse complement strand
GTTCACACCGGGAGCTGATCGAGCTCGGTGGGCGGTATGCCCACCTATTCCAGCTCCAGGCGCGCGGCTATCTCGACTGACTTCGGCGGGCCCACATGCGGGCCCGTTCCCCGTGCGCGGTGCTGCCGGTCAGGGGGGCTCGCGCTCCAGGGACCGGAACCAGTTCTGTTTTCTCATGATGATGATGAGCGGCACGAGCGCGGACACCGCGATCATCGTCAACGCGAACACGTACCCCCAGCGCCACGTCAGCTCGGGCATGTAGGTGAAGTTCATCCCCCACAGGCCGGTGAGGAAGGTCATCGGAAGGAACAGGGTAGAGACCACCGTGAGCATCGTGAGCACCGCGTTGGTACGTCCGCGCACGAGCGACATGTCGAGGTTCTCCAAAGACGCGACGTGGCTCTGGCCTTCCTCGATGATATCCAGGAGGTGCTGGGCATCCTCGCCTGCCTCCCTCAGATGCACGCGCGCCTCGTCGTCCCAGCGCTGGGTCTGCCTGGTGGCCACGCTCTTGATCGCGGCCCGCATCGGCTCCACCGAGAGCCTCGCCCGGACCCATCGCCGACCGAATCTGTGCAGCGTGCCGAGGGGAAGCCGAACTCCCTCGATGAGCCGCTCCTCCCAATCGGCGATCCTCTCGTCCGTATCCTCCACCTGCTCGAACAGGGCATCGAGGAGCGTACTCACCAGGGCGGAGGTCAGCAGCGCCGCGCTGCCCTCCCGAAGCGGTCCGATCCGCTCCCTGATCCGTTCACGCACAGGGGCGAAGAGGTCCTCCTCGTTCTCGCGGATGCTGAGGACCCACCCGCTCCCGAGGAAGAGACAGACCTGCTGCAGTTGATCGCCCGCCCCCGGGCCTACGAGGACGAGCAACTCGAAGTCGGACCAGGTCGCGTAGTGCGGCCGCTGCGGAGGATGCGCCGCGTCGGAGACGGCCAACGGGGCGAGGTGGAGCCGCTGCCTCAAGGATTCAAGGTCCGACGCGCTGGGCAACGCCACGTCGAACCAGGTGACCCTGTGCGGAGTCGGGGGCGTGGAGATCGCGTCGGCGAACCGCTCCTCGATCGAGAACGTACTCGAGTCGTATTGAACGATCCGGATCCGGCTCGATGGACCGGGATGCGCCCGCGACAGGTCGGACGCGTCGGCCCCGACGGGAGGCCGTCGTCTCCTGCGTGACCGATGGACTCCCCGCGGATGCACGCATGCAAGCTGCGCGCGCTGAGGCGAGTCGCCAACGATCGGCGAGGGGCGATTGCGAAGGTTTGAACGCGCCTCCGATGGCGCCCGCGGGGAGCTGAGCGAGCGCATGCTCCCGTGAGGGCGACGGCTTGTCGCGTTGACCTTCCTCCGTAACTTGAGGAGCCGGCGGGGAGGATGTCATGAGCACGATCACGACCAGAGACGGCTGCGAACTTTTCTACAACGACTGGAGCTCGGGACAGCCCGTCGTGTTCTCCCATGGATGGCCGCTCACTGCCGACGCCTGGGAAGCCCAGATGGTCTACCTGGGCGAGCGCGGTTATCGCGTGATCGCCCACGATCGCCGGGGACATGGTCGGTCGAGCCAGACCTGGGACGGCAACGACATGGACACCTGGGCCGATGATCTCGCGCAGCTCCTCGAAGCGCTGGACCTGCGGAACGTGATCCTGGTCGGCCACTCCACCGGAGGGGGTGAGGTCACCCGTTACATCGGCCGCCATGGCACCACGCGGGTCGCGAGCATTGTCCTGTTGGGAGCGGTCCCGCCGCTGATGCTGAAGACCGAAGCGAACCCGGAGGGCCTCCCCATCGCAGTCTTCGACGAGCTCCGGACCAACACGTACCGGAACCGCTCGCAATTCTTCAGGGACCTCGCCCTTCAGTTCTACGGCTACAACCGGGGGGGCGCGAAGGCCTCGCAGGGCGTGATCGACGCGTTCTGGAGGCAGGGAATGCAGGGCAGCCTCAAGAGCGAGCTCGACAGCATCCGGCAGTTCTCCGAGACCGACTTCACCGAGGACCTGAAGAAGTTCGGGGACGTGCCGACGCTGATCGCCCACGGAGAGGACGACCAGATCGTCCCCATTGGAGCAGCGGCACTCAAGTCGGCGAAACTTGTGCGAAACGCGACCTTGAAGATCTACCCGGGCGGTCCGCATGGTCTCGCCACGACGCAGCAGGACGAGTTCAACGCGGACCTGCTCGAGTTCATCGAGTCTGGCAGGAAGTACGTCTCTGCCCGCCCGGAAGAAACCACGCCGCCGGCCATACACTGATCGGGAGGCCTACTTGATCCGGTAGGCGTCGATGATCTCGAGGATTTCCTTCTTCGCCTCAGCGCGAGCCTGCTCGTCGTTCTTCACGCGGGAGTAGTAGCGCTCCTCCACCTCCCTGATCTTGACGAAGCGCGGTGGCGCGTCGGCAGGCTTCGACTCGGCGAACCGGTCCACCCGGGCGTAGAGCTCCTCCCAGGTGCTCTGGAGCAGACTCAACCAGGCCTGGCGCTCGTCCACGTAGCGCCTGACCTCAGCGCAGTGCTCGTCAGACACGCGCAGGAACCAGTTTCGGCCGACCTCTTCGACCAGCGGCTTGCGCTCGGTGCCCTCCTCCACGGTCTTCACGTTCTTCTGCCGCTCGAGCCAGTGCTCTGGGAACACCACCAGGTGGGTGCTGCGCAGGAGTCCCTGGTAGTCCTTTCGGCCCATGTCCCGCGTCTCCCGACCGGGGATGGGCGCGTAGTTGTCGCCGCACTGCCACTCCAGCCGCATGCCCTTCTGCTGCCAGGCGCCGACGCATTGGTAGCGGAGGCCGTCGTCCAGGTTGGTGATCTTGCGCACCCACTTTCCCTCGGGGTCGGTCACCTTCACCCGGGTCCAGCTCAAGCCGCCCTGGTACTCGAAGTACGAGGCGGGCGCGTACTGCCAGTCCTCGGCCTGGTGGCGCAGCAGCGATTCCTCATTGAACTTCCCCTGCTCGTCGAGGGCGAAGAGCACATGCTGGAGTCGGATCGTGTCCCCGGACTCGATCGGGTAGATCCATTCCATGACCGTCTTCGTCTCGTTGACGTCGTAGACGCGCTCGTCGCGGACGTACCCCGGCGCCAGCGGACGGGTCTCGCTGAAGTTGTAGTCCACGATGAAGCAACCTCCCATGCGGGAGAGCGCCTCGCGGCCCAGGGCGAAGCCTGCCGACTGCTCCGACGACCGTGCCCCATCTCCAGCCTGCGTCGTCTGATGTGGGGTCGCGCAGCCGAACAGCGCGACCGACGCGACTGCGACGGCCCCAATCCTCGCGAGCATGAGGGTGAATCTCCCGGTTCGGTGCAACAGCCCGCGCCATAGGTGAGCCGTCGGGATCGAACTCGCAACCGTCCGAATCGGAGAACCGACGGGAGCAACATTCGCTGCACACTCCATACAGCGCCCGGTCGCGGTCGAAGGTCAGTCCCTCGGCGGGGCCTTCGAGCTTCCGGGGAGGAGGTTGGCGAGCCCCGCGCCGAAAAGGATGAGGCCGCCCCCGATGACCATCGTCAGCGTCACGCGCTCACCGAGGAAGGCCACGCCGATGGCGACCGCGACGAGCGTATC
>JBAWAM010000335.1:0-4183 GCA_049589315.1 Myxococcaceae bacterium | reverse complement strand
CATCCGACTCCATGCCGTGGCAGGGGTGGAGACCGAGACCAAGACACGGATCTACGCCGGCGGCATCAACACCACGCGGCAACAGATGCTCCGGGTGGACCGCGGGGCGCGGGCTGCGCTGCCGAGCCGCGTCCGCAAGGGGCTGGCCCGCGCCGTCCGCGACGCGGCGAAGGACGTGGACGCCGTCCTCGTCTCCGACTACGGGGCCGGGGTGGTATCGGAGGAGGTTCGTGACGTGCTGCGGGGGCTCGCCGGAGAGGGGCTGCCCATCTGCGTCGATTCCCGCTACCAGCTCCGGGAGTTCGCCGGCTTCTCGCTGTGCAAGCCGAACGAGCCCGAGCTGCAGCAGCTCACCGGGAGAACGATCCGGGACGAGGACGAACTGATCCGCGCCGGTCGTGAAGCGCAGCGCGCGCTGGGCTGCCGCACCCTGGTGGTGACCCGCGGCCGCAGCGGAATGGCCGTGTTCGACGGAGACCGGGTGGAGCTGGTGCCCGTTCACGGCGCGGCCGAGGCGGTCGACGTCACCGGGGCAGGGGACACGGTGATCGCCGCGTTGACCCTGGCGCTGGCCGCCGGCGCGAACGTGGTGGAGGCCGCGCGGATGGCGAACGTGGCGGGCGCGTTGGTGGTGCAGAAGCAGGGCACCGCGACCGTTGCGCAGGACGAGCTGGTCCGGGAGCTGGACGGCGCATGACGCCCACTCTCCGGAAGATCCAGACGGTGCAGGAGATCCAGCGCGAGCTGGAGGACCACCGCCGCGCGGGACGCACCGTGGCGCTGGCGAATGGCGTCTTCGACCTCCTTCACGTCGGGCACGTCCGATACCTCGAGGGGGCGAAGGCGCTGGCGGACGTGCTGGTCGTCGCGGTGAACAGCGACGCGTCGACCCGCGCGTACAAGGGGCCGGACCGTCCCGTGATCCCGGAGAACGAGCGTGCGGAGCTCGTGGCCGCCCTGGCCTGCACCGACTACGTGCTCGTGTTCAGCGATCCGGACGTCCGCGCAGTGATCCGCGCGTTGCGTCCCGATGTGCAGGTGAAGGGGACCGACTACACGCCCGAGAGCATTCCGGAGCGGGCCGAGGTCGAAGCGTATGGTGGCCGGGTGGCCGTCGCCGGGGATCCCAAGGACCACAGCACGACCGAGATCGCCCGACGCCTCAAGGTATAAGGACGCGCCATGGCCCTCCACCCCGAGCTGAAACAGATCCTCGTCTGCCCGAAGTGCAAAGGCGAGCTCGCGTTCCACGAGGCGTCGGGCGAGATCCACTGCCTGGCATGCCGGCTTGTCTACGCGATCACGGATGACGTCCCGGTGATGCTCATCGAGGAGGCGCGGCCCCTGCCCGAATCGAAGTGACACCCCTCAAGCGTCTCGAAATCTACGGCAAATACGTCCTTGCGGTGCTGGCGGCAGCGCTGCTGTGGCGTCCCTGGCGGCGTGCGCGCGCGCAGAAGCGCCTGACGCATCCGAGGAGCGTGTTGCTCGTCCGGATCGATAACCGGGTCGGAGAGGCGCTGCTGACGACTCCGCTCCTTCGCGCCCTGAAGGCGTTGCCGGACGCGCCGCGGGTCGAGCTGCTCGTCCACCCGAAGGCTGCGCGGGTGCTCCGGGGCCATCCGGATCTCGACGCGCTTCGCACCTTCGAGCCGCGGGCCCGCCTCCTCGGCCCGTTCTCTCCAGCCATTCGCGCGCTGAGACGCGAGCGCTATGACGTCGTCGTGAATTGTGCGAGCTGGGCCGATCCCTCGGTCGGTCCGGCGATCGTGGCCCGGCTCATCGGAGGACGTTCCGCCGTGTTGGGGCCGGCGATCTGGCCTGTGCGGGCGCTCTTCGACGTGCCGGTCGCTCCGCGAACCGATACGCGCCACGAGGCTCGTCAGCGGCTTCATCTCCTGTCCCCGCTGCGGGTGGATGAGACGCAGGCGCCGTTGTCCTTTCGTCCGGTCGCCGAGGACGAGGTCGTTCACACGGCGCGCAACGCCGCGGGCGGGCGTCCGTATGCGGTGATCAATCCCGGAGGTCGTCTGGGATACCGTCGGGTCCCGGCGGAGGTGTTCTCGGCCGCTGCGCGTGCGCTCCTCGAGTCCGGCGTGATGCCGCTCATCACCTGGGGACCCGGAGAAGAGGCGCTCGCAGCAGAGTCCCTGCGTGGGGCGGAAGGCGCCGTGATCGCGCCACCCACTGATCTCGATCAGCTCGCCGCGTTGATGTCCGGCGCATGCCTGACCGTGTGCAACAACACCGGCCCCATGCACCTGAGCGTGGCGGTGGGCACGCCAACCCTCGGACTCTTCCTGCACATGGAGACGGCGCGTTGGGGCCACCACGACCCGCCTCACCGGATGGTGGATCTGACAGGCGTCGAGGATCAGGCGTCGGAGGTCGCGGGTGAGGTGAGGCGCATGCTCGACGCCTCTCGCCTTGACCTGCGTCCGAAAAGCCCCTAGCAGTTCGCCGCATGCTGCGTAGCATGACGGGATTCGGATCGGGGCGAGCCACCTCTGGCGTGGAAGAGGTCACCGTCGAGCTCAAGTCGGTGAACCACAAGTTCTGCGAGGTGAAGGCGCGCCTTCCTCGGGAGCTCGGCGCGCTCGAGCAGTCGGTCATCCGGAGCGTGAAGGATCGGCTGGCGCGCGGTTCCATCGAAGTCGTCGTGCGTCGGCAGACCGTCACCGGCTCCGCGTCGGTGCCGACCGTGGATCTCGCGCTCGCGCGTGAGTACCAGCGAGCCTTCCAGGAGCTGGCGCACAGTCTGAGCACCCGTGAATCCGTGTCGCTCCAGTTCATCGCCTCCCAACCCGGCGTCGTCCGCGTCGAGGAGCGGTCCCTTTCGTTCGAGGATGCTCAGCGGGCGCTGGAGGCAGCGCTCAGCCAGGCGCTCGATGCGCTCGTGGCGATGAGGGCGCAGGAAGGGCAGGCGATCGCGCAGGATCTTGGCTCGCGCATCGGAACGGTGGAAGGGTTCGTGGACGAGCTCACCCGGTTCGCTCCCCAGGCAGTGGAGGAGTACCGGCAGCGGCTGTCCGAGCGGATCGCAGAGCTGGCACGGGGCGTTCCCGTCGATCCTCAGAGGCTCGTCCAGGAGGTGGCGGTGTTCGCGGAGCGAACCGACGTGGCGGAGGAACTCACGCGTTTGCGTTCGCACATCGAGCAGTACCGGTCTCTCCTCGCGACCGATGAACCGGCGGGGAGGCGGATGGACTTCCTCGTCCAGGAGATGCACCGCGAGGTGAACACCACTGGCTCCAAGAGCCAGCATGTTGAGATTTCGAATCGGGTCGTCCTGCTCAAGGCGGAGGTCGAACGAATCCGCGAGCAGGTCCAGAACGTGGAGTAGTCATGGACGCCCCCAGCTTGAAAGGTCTTCTCCTGGTGCTCTCTGCGCCTTCGGGCGCTGGAAAGACCACCATGGCGCATCGGTTGATCGCGGAGAAACCGAACGCGATCTTCTCGATCAGCTACACCACGCGAAAGCCGCGCGGCCGCGAGCGGGACGGCGTCGACTACCACTTCGTGGATGAGGAGACCTTCCAGAAGAAGATCGAGCGCGGAGAGTTCGTGGAGTGGGCCGAGGTTCATGGCCACTTCTATGGGAGCCCGCGGTCGGTGGTGGACGAGGCGCGCGCCCGGAACAGTATTGCGGTCTTCGACATCGACGTGCAGGGCGGGCAGTCGATCAAGCGCAAGTACCCCGACGCGGTGCTCGCGTTCGTCCTTCCTCCGTCGATGGAAGAACTCGAACGCCGCCTCCGCGACCGGAAGACTGACTCCGACGAGACCATCCGCAAGCGCATGCTGGGGGCGCGGGCGGAGATCGAGCGGGGAATCGCGAGCTACGATTTCATCATCGTCAACGACGACCTCGAGCGTGCCTACCAGGAGCTTCGATCAGTCGTGACCGCGGAACGCGTCCGGCGCGAACGGGTCGATCTCTCATGGCTCCACCTGGAGCCGGGATGAATTCTACAAAGCAAAGGGTTGACACCGAACGCCGCGGTGGGTATTCCCCGCCGCGTTCGCAGGGCAGACCTGACGGGCGGGTAGGTGTTGGGCGGGTGCCGTTCCAAATGGGGAACGGATCAGGGAGTCGGCGAGACTCCACATACAATTGAATAGCCCGGCGCGCAGATTCCGTTCTGCGCGGTTCGTCCTCCGTTGCAGATTGGAGATCCGGGGC
>JBAWAM010000334.1:0-1532 GCA_049589315.1 Myxococcaceae bacterium | reverse complement strand
ATCAGCCCGATGGGCACGAAGGCCTTGATCGACATCGCCACGATTGGCCGCGTCACCGGGATGGTCAGTGTCACGCGCGAATAGTCGGTCGCCTCAGGCTCGGAGAGATCGCCGAAATTGGTCGGATCGGGCCGTTCGACAATGCGCAGCTCGGGCTTGCCGATCTTGAAGCCGGGCAATGTAATGTCAGGGTTTATGGTGACGGCGTCTTCTGGGTCCGGCACGTAGATTTGTGCGTCGGCGGCGGCGACCGTATCCTCCATCACCACCAACAGGGCTTGCGTGTCGAAGGGATATTTCTCAAGCTAGAATTTGGTCGAGAACTGCCCCTGATAGCGGATGATCGAATAGAGGCTGCCGTCGGGCATGGTCTGCGGTTTGTCGTAGAGCTCGTCGCGGAGGCAGCCCCCTTCCAGCGAAACCAGACATAGAGGTCGATCGCGTAGCTGTTGGTCTTGAAGTCGAGCTCCTGGATGTCGTTGATATAGGCGCCGACCACGACCTTCACTGGCGCCTCTGGCGTTGGTTGTGCGGCAACCTCCTCGGTCACGGCATTTGGCGCGCCGCCTGCCGGCGCGGGCTCCCCCCGGGCGGAGGGGCAAGCAAGGACCGCCAACGGTAGTGCAAAAAGCACGCTGGCCACGAAGCGGGTTACCATCGGCGGCATGGAGAAATCTCTGCTTGATCCCCCGAACGGTTAGCCCAGCAGCACAAATCTGGCAAATACACGGGTGAGGTCCTCGTCCGTGGGGCCTAATCTAGGGCTTGGGCAGCAACGCAACCGGGCCATGAAATTGTGTTGACCGGCCGGAGGATTTTTTTCCGCGGGTTTACCGATGGGGTCGCAGTGGGTGTAGACTAGTCAAGCTCGCGGTTATTGGAATCAAGAAATCGGGGTAAGTGGGGGGACCGATTCTCATGTCTCTGTTTCGAAGGAGCGCCCCAAAGACCGCCGAGAGGCTGACGCGTCTGTTCTTTGCCTCCGATTTTCATGGCTCACAGCGCATCTTTCGCAAGTTCATAAACGCCGCAAAATACTATGAGGCCGACGTCCTGATCATGGGCGGTGACGTGGTCGGCAAGCTTGCCATTCCCGTCATTCGCGAGAGCAACGGCTATTTCCGGGCCCACCTCATGGGCACGACCGAGCATCTTGAGGGGCAAGCCGACCTCAAGAACTTCGAGGACCGCATTGGAACGCTCGGCTACTACAGCAAGATCATGGACGAGGATGAGTATCAGGCGATTCAATCAGACAGGCCTGCCGTCGATCGGCTGTTCCACGACCTCGCCCGCGAACGGCTTGCCTCATGGATCGACCTCGCCGAGACGCGTCTCGCCGGCAGCGGAATCAAATGCTTCGTGATCGGCGGCAATGACGATGATCCCGAGGTGCTCGAGCTGCTGAAAGATGCCAACACGCAATCCATCGTCTTCTGCGAAGGCAAAGAGGTCGCGATCGACGATCATCACACCATGATCAGCGTCGGCTTCAGCAATCGTACGCCGTGGAAGACGCCGCGCGAGGTCGA
>JBAWAM010000333.1:0-13808 GCA_049589315.1 Myxococcaceae bacterium | reverse complement strand
GGGTTCCGGTTGTGCCAGGGCTGCTGGAGCTTGTAGTTCAGCCGCGTCGACAGCTTCAGACCGTCCGCGAGCTCGTGGTCGTAGGCGGCCTCGGCGAAGTAGCTCCGGAACGTCATCCGCTCCGTGCTGTCCATCACGACGTCGAAACCATCGCGCTGCGTGAGTGAGTAGTCGTCGAACATCAGCCTGAGCCTGAAGCCCTTGTATCCGAGGCTGACGTTCACGTTCTTCGGATCGACGTTGGCGTTCTCGGCCATGTCGAACGAGCCACCGTAGAGATCGTTGTAGACCCGGTCGCTCCGCTTTCCTTCGCCGATCGCCGCGCTCACACCGACCTGCAGGTCGCCAAAGCGCGCGCCGTACGCTGCGCTGATGCCTCGCCGGCCATAGCTGCGGGTGGTCTGGCTGTAGGAGCCGGTGACCGACAATCCCTCGAACCCATTTCCGGCCTTCGTGATCACGTTGATCACGGCCAGCTCCGCGAACCCACCGTAGATGGCAGACCCCGGCCCCCGGATGATCTCGATTCGCTGCACTTGATCGAGCGGCACCCGGTTTCCGACCTGGAGCGTCGAGAACATGATCTCGTTGAACTCCTGTCCGTCGACGAGCAACAGGACGCCGTTGAACAGTCCTCGGGTCCCCAGTCCGACGACGCCCTGCACATCCCCGCTGGGCGTGAAGCCGGGCACGAGCATCACCAACTCGAGCAGATCGCGCGCGCCCGAGTTGCGGATCTCCTCTTCGTTCATGATCGTGATGACGCCCGGTGACTCACGCGCGGACATCCGTGTCATGGATGCGATGCTGGTTTCCTGCTTCAGGAACTCCTCGAGCCGATAGAGATCGTCCACGAAGTCCTGAGCGTCCGTGGCCTCCTGTGCAACGACCGCGAAAGAAGAGAGTCCTACTGCCGTCGCCATCGAAATGGTTGCTTTGCGCCACTGTCGTCGATTCACCACAAGCCACGCCCCCGTTTTGCCGCCGGAACCAAAGTGTCCGTCAGCGGTCAAAACATAGACTGGCAAACGGAGGTAGGGGCAAGGCGCATCCCGGCCGAAACGTGGCGATTTCGTGACGATTCGCCGCGACGGGTACCCGGATTCCGAGACTATCCAGACGTTCGCGCCGGCTACAGATCCTGCGCCGCGGAGTCGATCAACCGGCCGAACTCCTCGGCGGAGGCGACCTTCTCGGCCAGCAGCAGGCTGAGCTTGGTCAGGAAGAGCTCCCGCTTCGCGTCGGGCACCCGGTCGGTGGCGTCGGCGAGGAGGTCGTACTTCCGCTCCAGCTCCGTCTCCGTCGTCGTCATCGTCGTGCCTCTCCGTTGAGCGAGACCATGCGGGACATTGCGGTGAGCACCCGTGCTCCGTCGAGGTGCTTCCAGCGCGCGCTGACGTGCTGATCCGGCCGCACCAGGTACGCGGCAAACGGGCCGTCCACGCCGTAGCGCGTGGCAATTCGTCGATCCGGATCGGGGATCACCCGGTCGACGTCGGCCACGGCAGCCACCGGCGCCTCTCCCGAGAGACAGCGGATCACCCGTACGGGCAACCCCGCCGCGCGGATCTTCCCCAGCGCTGACTGCAGGTCGGATGCGAGCGGCACGTCGGAGAACACCAGCAGCGAGAACGCCCCACCGAGGAGGTCCAGCAGGTGGGCGCCGTCGCCGATCCGGACGTTCAACGCAGGCGAGCCTTGTGCAGGACCTGCGCTGAACTGCGCGCCGTCGTCCGGGACGTTGATCGGCGAGTCCACGTAGTCGTGGGCCCGGGAGGTTCGCCAATGCAGCAGCGGACGCGCGAACTCGTGGCGGAGCGCCAGCGAGAGGGTCGCATCGCGCAGCAGCCGATAACCGTGCGTGGGCGGAGTCATGAACCGGGTGCTCTTGCCGGCCTCGGCGATGATCTCCCGGGCGGCCCCCACGCGTTCGGTGCTGTAGCTGTCGAGGAGCTCCGGGGCCTGGCGGCCCTTGACCACCATGGCCAGCTTCCACGCCAGATTCTGGGCATCCTGGAAGCCGGTGTTGGCGCCGCGCACGCCGAAGATGGGCAGCATGTGGGCGGCGTCACCGGCGAAGGCGATGCGTCCGTAGACGTACTTCGGCAGGGTCATGGCCCGGGCCGAGTACACCGAGGCCCAGTCCAGCTCCCACGGCGTGCCGCCGCGTCCGATCATCTCGAGCTGCGCGTCGATTCGCTCCCTGAGCGAGGTCTCGGTGAGCGCCTCCTCCGGGGATTCACCGGCGGGGAGCTGGTAGTCGATCCGCCAGATCTTGTGCGGCTCGCGGTGCATCAGCACCGTGTTTCCGGGGTTCCACTCGGGGTCGAAGTAGCAGAGCCGCTCGGTGGGCAGGTCGAGGTCGATCCGGATGTCGGCGATGACGAAGCGCCCCTCGTAGGAGCTGCCCTCCATCCGCGCGTTGAGCATCTGGCGGATGGGCGAACGCGCGCCGTCGGCCGCCACCAGATAGTCGCTCTCGATCTGGTATTCGCCTTCGGGGGTGTCGACCGCGACCACCACGGCGTCGTCGTTGCGCACGGTGCCGGTGACCCGACTGCCCCAGCGCAGCTCGATCAACGGCTCGCGTAACACGGCGTCCACCAGGTACGCCTCCAGGTACGGCTGCTGGAGGTTCACCATCACCGGGAAGCGGGCCTCCGGGTGGGTCGGTGACTCCATGCGGAAGACCCGCTGGCCCCGGTAGAAGCTGTTGCCGCTGTCCCAGGGCAGGCCATTCTCGACCACGCGCTCCCCCACCCCGACCTGCTCGAGGATCTCCAGCGAGCGGCGGGTGAAGACGATGGCGCGGCTTCCTTCGGAGACCTGACATTCGGACTCGAGCACCACCGACGCCACGCCGTAGCGCGCGAGCTCGAGCGCAGCGGTCAGGCCCACCGGGCCGGCGCCGACGACCACCACCGGGTGGCGCTTCTTCCGCCCGTCGAGCTCAGGCGGCCGGACGAACGGATAGACCTTGTAGTCGAAGTAGAGGGACTTTCGCGGGGTGACGTTGGGCGTGTGCACGGATCGACCGCCTCCTCACTGCCTGGCGCCGGCGCGAACGACCTGCTGGTCGATCGGGCCGAAGATGCTGTTGCCGGCCAAATCGAACATCTCGATTCGGATCCGATCACCGAAGCGCATGAACGGCGTCTTCACCTGGCCGTAGAGGATCTGCTCCACCATGCGCACCTCGGCGAGGCAGGAGTAGCCGACGCCGCCGTCGGCGACGGGCTTGCCCGGCCCTCCGTCCGCGCCCGGATTGGAGACGGTGCCAGAGCCGACGATGGAGCCCGCCGCCAGGCGGCGGGTCTTCGCGGCGTGCGCGACGAGCTGGGCGAAGCTGAAGACCATGTCCGGGCCCGCCTGGGGCACGCCGAACTTCTGACCGTTCAGATGAACCGTCAGCGGCAGGTGCACGCGGGTGTCCTTCCATGCCTCTCCCAGCTCGTCCGGCGTCACCGCCACCGGAGAGAAGCTGGAGGCAGGCTTGGACTGCAGGAAGCCGAAGCCCTTGGCGAGCTCCGCGGGGATGAGGTTCCGCAGGCTCACGTCGTTGACCAGCATCACCAACTTGATGTGCGACTTCGCCTGCTCCGGCGCGGTGCCCATGGGCACGTCGTCGGTGATCACCGCGAGCTCACCCTCGAAGTCGATTCCCCAGTCCTCGCTCCCCGCCTCGACCGGATCAAACGGACCGATGAAGCAGTCGGACGCGCCCTGGTACATCAGCGGGTCGGTCCAGAAGGTGCTCGGCATCTCGGCGTTGCGCGCCTTGCGGACGAGCTGCACGTGGTTGAGGTACGCCGAGCCGTCCGCCCACTGGTAGGCGCGCGGCAGCGGCGAGTGAAGACGTTCGAACTGCAGATCGAAGGCGCCGTCGGCCTTGCCCGCATTCAGGGCGGCGTAGACCTCTGCGAGCAGGGGCGAGGTGCGCTCCCAGGCATCGATGGCGGCCTGCAGCGTCTTCGCGATCTCCGGGACTGCGACGGCGCGGCGCAGATCGCGGGAGACCACGACGAGCTGCCCGTCGCGGCCTTCGGTCTTCAGGGTTGCGAGCTTCACGTGGCGTCTCCTCTGCTAGCGCTGGTTCGGATTGAAGTGGGACTTCAGGCCCTGCCACACCTCGACGTAGTCCTTCTGCCGGAAGTCGGCGGCCAGGGCCTGCGCGGTGGCCTGGAACGGATAGCGACTCTCGAACATGAACGCGAGGGTGTTGCCCTGGTGTTCCGGCCGGAGCTCCGCGGTCGACGCCTTTTCGAACGTTGCGGCGTCCGGTCCGTGCGGTGACATGCAGTTGTGCAGACTCGATCCGCCCGGCACGAAACCTTCGGCCTTCGCGTCGTAGACGCCGTGGATGAGCCCCATGATCTCGCTCATGATGTTCCGGTGGAACCAGGGCGGACGGAACGTGTGCTCGGCCACCATCCAGCGCGGAGGGAAGATCACGAAGTCGATGTTGGCCGTTCCCGGGGTGTCCGACGATGAGGTGAGTACCGTGAAGATCGACGGATCCGGGTGATCGAAGCTCACCGTGCCGATGGTGTTGAAGCGGGCCAGGTCGTACTTGTACGGCGCGTAGTTGCCGTGCCAGGCGACCACGTCGAGCGGGGAGTGGTCGAGCCTGGCGGACCAGAACCTGCCGCCCAGCTTCGCGACCAGCTCGAAGTCGCCGGTGACGTCTTCGTACCAGGCCACCGGCGCGAGGAAGTCGCGCGGATTCGCCAGGCCGTTCGACCCGATCGGGCCCAACCCTGGGAGCTCGAAGGGCTTGCCGTAGTTCTCGCAGACGTAGCCGCGGGCCACCTCGAAGCCCGTGCCGCGGCGCACCTGGAACTTCACGCCGCGCGGAACAGCGGCAATCTCTCCCGGCCGGACCTCGAGACGCCCGAGCTCCGTGCGCAGTTCGATCGCGCCCTTCTCCGGTACGAGCAGCAGCTCCCCGTCCGCGTCGTAGAAGAAGCGCGACGTCATGTCCGAGGTGAAGGCGTAGAGGTGGACGCCACATCCGGCCTGGCCGGCGGCGTTGCCGTTGCCAGCCAGGGTGAACAGGCCGTCCACGAAGTCGGTGGGCGCGGAGGGGACAGGCAGCGGATCCCAGCGCATCTGGTTGGGATCTGCCGGCGCGTCGGTGAACGGCCCGGTGACGACCTTTCCGGCGGGGAGCTGGCGGTACGCCGACTGGGCGACCGAGGGACGGATCCGGTAGAGCCAGCTTCGCAGGTTGTGGTCCCGCGGCGCGGTGAACGCCGTGCCGGAGAACTGCTCGGCGTAGAGCCCATAGGGACAGCGCTGAGGAGAGTTCTGGCCTTCCGGCAGCGCACCGGGCAGCGCCTCGGTGGCGAAGTGGTTCCGGAAGCCGCTCTGATACTGGAGCTCGGTTGCGCTCATGGATTGTCCCTCTCCGTTTCCTTTCACACGCAACGACACGAATCTATTCTCGGACTCAGCATCGACAGCATCATCCCCTCTGATGTCAGCGCCCTTTCGCGACATTCATGCGGTCGTGATACTGTTTCACATGAAACTACTTGGAAGTCGACCGGCACGCAATCGTGAATCCCGTTGAGGCGAACTGATGGCGAGGAAGAAGACACCCGAGCTCGACCTGCGGCAGTTCCTCCCCTACCGGTTGGACCAGCTCGCCGCGCGGATCAGCAAGTCGCTCTCGACCATCTACGGCGAGCGCTTCGGGCTCATGATTCCAGAGTGGCGGGTGCTCGCCTGGCTGAGCAACGAGGGGACGATGACCGCGAAGGACATCGCGCGGCTCGCCCAGATGGACAAGGCGACCACCTCACGCTCGGTGCAGCGTCTCGCGGAGCGCGGGCTGATCCAGAGAGAGACCCTCCCCCACGATCAGCGCTCGCAGCAGTTGTCGCTGACGAAGGAATCCGACGGGCTGCTCTCCGAGCTGCTTCCCCTGGCGCTCGACTGGGAAGCGAGGTTGCTGGAGAACTTCACCGCGCAGGAGCTCCGGGATCTGCAGAACCTCCTGGGCAAGCTGGAGCGACAGCTCGCGCGGATGAACGACACGTGAAAAGAGGACTTCTCTCTACAGTTCGGGCTGCGCCGCGACCTTGCGGTCCGCAGGGAACGCGACCGCCACCACGACGGCCAACGCGGCGAGCGCAGCGACGACCCAGAAGCTGAGGTGCAGCGCCTGGTCGAGCGCACCCGACAGCGTGCGCAGCAGTGCGGGATCCAGGGATCGGCCATGCTCGGGGCCGAGCAGCTCGGCGGCGGCGCCCGGATCCGCACCGGGCACACCCGCAAGCATCGCAGAGAGGATGCCGCCGAGCGCGCCGACGGCGAGGGTGCCCCCGATGGTGCGGAAGAACATGTTGCTCGCGGTGGCGACGCCGCGCTGTTTCCAGTCCACGCTGGTCTGGACCGACAGCAACAGCGCAGTGCTCGTCGAGCCCAGCCCCGCGCCAAAACAGAACATCACGACCTGGAGCGCGAAGACCGGGGTGGTCGGCCCGGTCATGACGGCAAGTGCGATCGCGGAGAGGCTCGAGATCACGACACCGACGCGGATGAGCGGTCGAAAGCCGTAGCGCGGGATGAGTCGCCCCGCGACGGTGCTCGAGATGGGCCAGCCGATGACCATGGGGGCGATCGCCCTGCCCGCGTCGGTGGGAGAGCCCTCGAGGATGGCCTGCACGTAGAGCGGAACGTAGGTGACCGTCGCCATCATCGCCGCACCGATGAGGGCGCTTGCGACGTTGGCGAAGCCGATCACCGGCTGGCGCATCAGCGGGATGGGCAGCAGCGGTTCGGCGGCGCGCTTCTCCACGAACACGAACAGGACCAGCAGCGCCGCAGCCGGCAGCAGCGGCCAGGCGCCGAGCCCTCCGCCGCTCACGCCTGCCAACAGCAGCAGGATGGCGAGCGTAAACGTTCCCGCGCCGGCGAAGTCGAGCGCGTGCCGCTTCTTCTCCACGCTTTCATGGAGGAAGAACGAAAGCAGGACGATCGACGCGATGCCCACGGGCACGTTGATGAAGAAGACCCACGGCCAGGAGAGCACCTTCACGATGAAGCCGCCGAGCAGCGGCCCCACCAGCCCGGCGAAGCCCCAGATCGCGCCGATGACCCCCTGGATCTTCGCGCGCTCCTCCAGAGAGTAGATGTCTCCGATCACGGTGATGACGATGGGCTGCATCGCCCCTGCGCCGAAGCCCTGCAGCGCGCGGAAGATCACGAGCTGCCACATCGTCGTGGAGAAGCCGCACGCGATGGAGCTCACCAGGAAGACGGAGATGCCGAACAGCAGCACCGGCTTGCGGCCGAACAGGTCGGCCAGCTTGCCGAAGATCGGCACCATCACCGTGGAGGCAACGAGATAGGCGGTGAACACCCAGGCGTAGAGCTGGATGCCGCCGAGGTCGCCGACGACGGTGGGCATGGCGGTCGAGACGACCGTCATCTCCATCGCGGCCATGAACATCGACAGGACGAGGGCGGCGAGGACGAGGGGGCGGCGGGTCGGTTTCAAGGCAGCGAGCTCGGAGGAGGCGCGACCATATAGCGGCGTGATCCGGGTCACAGCCACCGAATCGACGCGCCGGAACGTCGAGCAACTCGGGGGCACACCCGAGGTGCTCCATCCCGGCAAGGGAGAGCCCGCCCACACCGAGCGCGTCGACGCCCGGCGTCAGCCCGCCGTGCCCCTCAGCCTGCGCAGAGCATCTTCAGCGACACGCCGAGATCGCTCGCCCGACGCGGGCAGCTCTCGGTGAACTGCACGCGCGACGGATGCGTCTCCGAGCCTTCGTCGAAGGTGATCCCTCCGTTGGCGAGGGTGCACACCTGGACCTCGCCGTCGGCCCGCGTCACCTCCACCTTCAGCAGTCGCGGATCCGGCACGTTGTCGACCTCGAGGCTCTGCCTGCTGTTGGCGATCTGCGCGATGGCCAGCAGGGTGTCCCGGTACGAGTCCCGGCAGATCGAGTCGAGGTTGGCGAGGGCGGCATCGAACTGTTCCGCCATCTCCCGCTGGCGATACCCGGGCTGGTACGACGTGGGGCAGTCGATGTTGCGGACCACGCCGTCGACCACCACCGACTGCGCCTGCTTCGTGTTCACGCTCACCGGGGCGATCGCGGCCCAGAGGACCTCCCGGTGCGCGCCGGTGCCGTCCTTCAGGCCCTTGAAGATGTCTACATAGGCCTGGACCGGCCCGAGGCTGGCAGATTGCTCCGTGCAGTAGTCGCGGCCGCTCTGGGTCCCCACCTCGACCACGGGCGGGCGCGTCAACTCGCTGCAGTCGTCCTCGTCGCTCACCACCACCACCAGCAACCGCGCCCCGTCTCGCAGGAACCCGGCGTTTCCGCCCTCTGCCAGGGGAACGCCGGCCAGATCGGTCACGGCGAGGCGGATGGCCTCGAACGGCGTCTCCTGCCCGCTGCCGTCTGTGCCCTGCTTCACGAGCTGTGCGAACTTCTGCACGAGGTCCGGATCGGTCGATCCGAGGATCCGCTCATCGCCCACCGCTTGCAGGCGACCCGACTGGGTCTTGAACTCCCGGTAGTCCTTTGCGCTCCCGACCCGCGCGTTCTGGTAGACGGCGGTCGTGATGACGCCGACCTGGAAGTCGTGCGCCGTCCCCCCGCCCTTCTCCAGCTCCTCGATGAAGGCAGGCAGCTCGCGCGCGAGCCCGTCCTGTTCCTCGGCCATCGATCCCGAGTTGTCGATCACGAACAGGATGTCGGTCTTCTGCGGGCCGACGAGCGGCGCTTCCGCCTGGCAGCTGCCGGGGACCTTCGATCCCGGCGCATCCACGGGCGAAGTGCACGAGATGCCCCCAGTCGCTACCATTCCTAGAGCCGTACCTGCCGCCAACCACCGTCGAATCGAGCGCATACGGCGCCAAGGCTAGCGCCTTCTGCCCCCCGCTTCAAAAATCACTGCGAGCGGCTGTGCGACCGGTCATTTGATTGCTAGCTTCGACCCGCTGAGTTAGCGATCTTCTGCAATCTCCGAGGGTTGCAGTTATAGGAAGGTCCCGAGAAACAAACATGTCCGACGAAAAGAAAAAGGGAACCGGCGCTACAGCCATGGCAACCGCGATGTCGCCTCCCGGCAACATCAACAAAGAGGACATTCCCCAGGTCCTTCCCATCCTCCCGCTGAGGAACTCCGTGTTCTTCCCCGGCGGGGTGTTGCCGCTCGCGGTCGGTCGCCAGAAGACGATTGCACTCATCAAGGACGCGGTGCGGGACGATCAGGTCATCGGCGTCGTCACCCAGCGTCGCGCAGAGGAGGAGGATCCGGGCTCCTCGGATCTGTACTCCATGGGGACCGTCGCGAGGATCGTGAAGCTCCTCAAGATGGGCGAAGACAACTACTCGCTCGTCGTGCAGGGGCTCGCGCGGTTCCGCGTGCAGGAGCTCGTCCAGGAGTCGCCCTACCTCAAGGCGCGCATCGAAGCGGTCGAAGACAAGACCAGCGGAGAGAACGTCGAGGTGGAGGCGCTCGGGATCAACCTCAAGAAGCTCGCTCGCGAGGTGATCGAGCTCATGCCTGAGCTCCCCGCGGCTGCGACGGAGCTGGTCGAGTCCATCACCCACCCGGGCCACCTGGCGGACCTCATCGCCGCCAACGTGGACGTGCCCATCGAGGAGAAGCAGGCCGTCCTGGAGACGGTCGACCTCAAGGCGCGGATGAACCTGGTCCTCGAGCTGCTCAACCGCAAGCGCGAGATCCTCCGCCTGTCGAACAAGATCGACTCCGCCGTGAAGGGCGAGATGTCGAAGACCCAGCGCGAGTACTACCTCCGCCAGCAGCTCAAGGCGATCAAGGAGGAGCTGGGCGAGATGGGCGAGGAGGAGGAGGAGCTCGACGAGCTCCAGGAGCGGATCAAGAAGGCCGGCCTGCCGCCCGACGTGGAGAAGGTCGCCCAGAAGGAGCTCAACCGCCTCAAGACGATCCCGGCGGCCTCGAGCGAGTACACCGTCGCGCGGACGTACCTCGACTGGATCGCGGATCTGCCGTGGTCGAAAGAGAGCGAGGACAACCTCGACATCGAGAACGCGCGAAAGATCCTCGACGCCGACCACTACGGCATCAAGAAGGTGAAGAAGCGCATCCTGGAGTACCTGGCGGTCCGCAAGCTGAAGAACGACATGCGCGGCCCCATCCTCTGCCTGGTGGGCCCGCCGGGCGTCGGCAAGACCTCGCTGGGTCAGTCGATCGCCAAGTCCACCGGCCGCAAGTTCGTGCGTCTGTCGCTGGGCGGCGTGCGCGACGAAGCGGAGATCCGCGGGCACCGGCGTACCTACGTCGGCGCGCTCCCCGGTCGGTTCATCCAGAGCATGAAGAAGGCCGGGACCAGGAACCCGGTCATGATGCTGGACGAGATCGACAAGCTCGGCGCGGACTTCCGCGGCGACCCGTCGGCGGCTCTGCTCGAGGTGCTCGATCCGGAGCAGAACAACTCCTTCTCCGATCACTACCTCGATGTCGCCTTCGACCTGTCGAAGGTGATGTTCATCGCTACGGCGAACCAGCTCGAGCCCGTCCCCGGGCCCCTCCGGGACCGCATGGAGATCATCGAGCTGTCCGGCTACACGTTCGAGGAGAAGCAGCAGATCGCGAAGATCCACCTCATCCCGAAGCAGCTCAAGGAGCACGGGCTGTCGGGGGACCACATCGAGATCCAGGACGACGCGCTGCTGACCATCATCACCGCGTACACCCGCGAGGCGGGCGTTCGTAACCTCGAGCGCCGGATCGCGGATGTGTGCCGCGCGGTCGCGGTGGAGGTCGCCGGCGGGAAGACCGAGAAGCAGGTGATCACCTCCGAACGGGTGAAGGAGATGCTCGGACCCGAGATGTTCTACTCGGAGGTTGCGGAGCGCACCGAGGTTCCGGGCGTGGCCACCGGGCTGGCCTGGACCGCGGCGGGCGGCGACCTGCTCTTCATCGAGGCGACCAAGATGGCCGGCAAGGGCGGCATGACGCTCACGGGTCAGCTCGGCGACGTCATGAAGGAGTCGGCGCAGGCCGCCCTCAGCTATCTGCGGTCCAAGGCGGACGTCCTGGGCATCAGCCCGACCTTCCTCGAGAAGACGGACCTGCACCTGCACTTCCCCGCGGGCTCGATCCCCAAGGACGGCCCTTCGGCAGGCGTGACCATCCTCACCGCCCTCACCTCGCTGATGACGGGCATCAAGGTCCGCAGCGACACGGCGATGACCGGCGAGGCCACGCTCCGCGGCCTGGTCCTCCCTGTCGGCGGCATCAAGGAGAAGGTGCTCGCGGCCCACCGCGCCGGCATCAAGCGGGTCATCCTGCCCGAGCGCTGCCGGAAGGATCTCATCGACGTCCCCGACCAGGCGAAGAAGGAGATCGAGTTCGTCTTCGTCCAGCGGATGGACGAGGTGCTCAGCGCGGCTCTCGAACAGGATCCCTTCAAGGGCGCCGCGACCGTGGCCGGCGAGGTGACCAAGCCCAGCGAGCCTTCGCCGGAAGTCCGGGCGTAGGAATCGGCGGACGCTTGAATGAACCAGGGCGGATCGGGACGACAACTCCCGGTCCGCCTTTTTTTGCGAGCATGCAGCGATGGGAATGTCGGTAGCCGAAATGGTCGAGGCGGTGACCCGGAAGATGAAGGAGAACACCGGGCGCACCGTGGAGGAGTGGGTCGAGGTCCTGAAGAAGGAGGGCCCTGCGGACGACGTGAAGGCGCAGCGCGAGTGGCTCAGGAAGACGCATGGGCTGGGCTCGACCGCGTCGATGATCGTGGTGGAGACCGCGCAGGGCGGCGGAAAGCTGACCGGCTACCTGGATCCGGCCGCCCTGGTGGACGAGCAGTACAAGGGCAAGAAGGCGGCGCTCCGGCCGATCTACGACGCGCTCGTGCACGCGGCTCAGCGGATCGGCAACGACGTGAAGATCTCGCCCTGCCGCACGTACGTCCCCCTGATGCGGAAGCACCAGTTCGCGGTCATCCAGCCGACCACGTCGACCCGGGTAGACCTGGCCCTGGTCCTTCCCGGGGTCGAAGGATCGGCGCGGCTGGTGAAGGTGAAGAAGTTCGGCGGCGGAGACAAGATCACCCACCGGATTCCGCTCGAGACACTGAAGGACGTGGACGCGGAGGTGATTCGCTGGCTCAAGAAGGCGTACGACTCGACGCCGCCGAGGAAGGCGTCCGCGAAGAAGACGTCCGCAAGCAAGGTGCAGCCCGCAGCCGCCCGGAAGCGGTGACGTTCGACTGAGGGACCCCATGGACGGAAGGGGCCCGTGGCCGGCAGGTCGAGTGCGTAGCTTCACCTCGGGAGGGGCACCGGGGAGAGGCTCCGATGAAGACGCTG
Source organism: Myxococcaceae bacterium (assembly GCA_049589315.1). Taxonomy (GTDB): domain Bacteria; phylum Myxococcota; class Myxococcia; order Myxococcales; family Myxococcaceae; genus JBAWAM01. Next base: position 1,482 of record JBAWAM010000333.1, on the reverse strand, counting down.
CGGCCGTTGACGATGATGTCCCTGCTCCTGGTGGCGGCCTGCTCGACCACGCAGGTGACGAATGCCTGGAAGGACCCGACCTTCGACGGGCCGGCGCCGAAGAAGGTGCTGGTGGTCGGCCAGCTTCCGGACGAAACCAGCCGGAGAATTCTCGAGCAGGAACTCACTTCCCGGATCGTCGAAGAGGGCGGGAGCGCAGTCCCCAGCTCGGAGTTCTTCGCGGAGCAGTCGGAGATCGACTCCGAAGCGCTTCGCGAGGTCGCTGAACGCGAGGACTTCGATGCGGTGCTGGTCTCCCGCTACCTCGGCGAGGAGACCACGACCCAGTTCGTGCCCGACTCGGCCTATGGCGGCGGGTCGATGTACGGCGACCCCTGGTACGCCCCTGGCCACGTCTACCAGGAGCGACAGGCGAAGATGGAGACCGGGCTCTTCGACATCGAGGATGACGGGACGCCGATCTGGTCGGTGACCACTGAGACGCTCAACCCGAACGACTCCGAGAAGCAGACGAGACAGCTCGCGTCGAAGATCGTCCGGCAGATGGAGAAGGACGCGCTGCTGTAGTCCGGCGCTACGCTGGGACCAGCCCCTCGCGAACCCGCGCCCATGCGCGACCGGGGTTCTCCTGGAGGAACCCTTCGACGAGCGGCTCAGGCGCGGCGATCAGCACCTGCAGCCCGGGAACGGCGTCGGCGATGGCCGCCCCCGTTTCTGTCGCTTCGGTGAACCAGCTTCGATCCGGGTCCGGCGACGCGAGCACCAGGTCGGGAGGGCTCGCGGGTGCCATCAGCGCGGCGCAGCCTCGAATGAGCTGAAGAGGTTGCCGGAGTTCCTCGCGCGAACGCACCAGCACGCACCAGCGGAATGCGAGCGTTTCGGGTTCATCGGACCACGCGGGCGCGTGCGCCCGGAGGAACTGCGCCAGCGCGTGCTCGGACCTGCGGAGGAGCTCGTGATGGAGTTCCTCCGGATCGCGCTCCAGTCGCCGCGCGAGGAAACTGGCGCCGGCCCTCAGCATGTCGTGCCTCGAAGCGACGCCGCGAACCCACTCGGTGGCGACCTCCTCCAGGTCGGTCGAGGCGATGGGGTTGACGACGGCGTGGATCCTCCCGGCCAGCGAGAGGTGATCCGCGAACTTGCCGACGAGCAGATGCATCGCGCCCCCTTCCACGGACGGCCATGGTGCTCACCCGTTCCACAGCGGTCAACGCGCGGACGGCGACGCTGTTCGACGGAAGGCGGGACGGTCATACGCGCCCCGAAAGCGTCCCCCCGGAGAGGACAGGTGGAGCCTCGCCGCGCAGCCGGACGCCTGGACACCGCCGTGCGATGCGCTCATCCCCGGGTGTGTGGCCTGCGGGTTTCGATCTGGCCTTCGGATTGCTTGGATGAACGAGATGCCGACAAGACTGCTCTCGATTTTCTTCGCCGCGTCGCTGGCGTTCCCGGGCTGCAGCGGGGTCGCGCTGCCCGGTGGGG
>JBAWAM010000332.1:0-3725 GCA_049589315.1 Myxococcaceae bacterium | reverse complement strand
GAGATGCTCCACAGCGAAGCCCTGCAGGCCAGTCGCGCGACCTGGCTCGTCGACGCCGCGGGTCGGCTGGTGGCGGGCGCGCCGGACGTGGAGCCGGGCCGGACCGGGCTGGACCTGAGCGCGCGTCCTTCGGTGGCTCACATGCTGGCGACGTTCCGGGATGCGCCGCTGACCGAGACCTTCCACGTCGGCAACTTCGGCGAAGGAGACGCGCGGGTGGTCGGCGCCTGGGCGGTGTTGCCCGACGTAGGCTGGGTGATCGTCACCGAGCAGCCGGTGGCGGTGGCCTACAGCCAGGTCGGTGCGATGACGCGCAACAACCTCATCGCGGTCGGGATCGCCGTGGTGATCGCCCTGGGGCTGGCGTTGGCCTTCTCCCGCCGGGTGACCCAGCCCGTGCGGCGCTTCACCGAGGGCGCGCTGAAGCTCGCGAAGGGCCAGTTCGGCGTCCAGGTCGAGGCGAAGGAGAAGAACGAGATCGGGGAGCTTGCCCGGACCTTCAACTACATGAGCGCGCAGCTCCAGGCCTACGACCAGGAGACGCGCCGCCTCTACCAGAGCCTCGAGCAGGGCTACCTCGACACGATCGTCGCGCTGGCCAACGCGATCGACTCCAAGGACGCCTACACCCGAGGCCACAGCCAGCGGGTGGGCGACGTGGCGGTGGAGATTGGCCGCGAGCTGGGGCTCACAGAGCGGGAGCTCAAGTGGCTCCAATACGGCGGCATCCTCCACGACGTGGGGAAGATCGGGATCATCGAGTCGATCCTGTGCAAGCAGAGCCGGCTGACCGAAGAGGAGATGGTGGTGATGCGATCCCACCCGGAGATCGGCGACACCATGGTCGCGCCGATCAGCTTCCTCGCTCCCGTTCGCGCAGCCATCCGCAATCACCACGAGCGCTGGGACGGCAAGGGCTACCCGGACGGGATGAAGGGCGAGGAGATCCCGCTCATGGCGCGGATCGTGAACGCGGCGGACACCTTCGATGCGTGCACCTCCACCCGCCCCTACCAGAAGGCCATGCCCCTGGCCCAGGCGATGGAGATCATCGAGAAGCTCCGCGGCACCCAGCTCGATCCCAGGGTGGTCGATGCGCTCCGCGGCGTGGTGGAGAAGCGAGGGCTCCGCATCGAAGGACGAAGCCAGCCGGTGAAGCTCGCCTCGTGATATCTGCCGCGCCATGAGCCTCTGGGACCACATCAAGCCTTCGAAGGCGCCTCCCGTCGCGACGCAGCTCGAGCTCTCGCCGGATCGCCACTTCCTCGTCATCACCTGGGATGACGGCGCGCAGAGCCGCCTGAGCGCGAAGACGCTCCGGGGCCTGTGCCCCTGCGCGGTGTGTGTGGACGAGTGGACGAACCAGCGACGCCACGATCCCTCGAAGGTGGCGGACACCACCACCTTCCAGGGCCTCCAGCCGATGGGGAACTACGCGGTGAACCTCGCCTTCAGCGACAGCCACTCGACCGGCATCTACACCTGGCAGTACCTGCGCGAGCTCGGCGAAGGTCAGACGGCGAAGTAGCTGTCGGGTCCCCCGGCTCAGAAGTGGTGCTTGTAGCCGGCCTGCACGAACAGCGGCCGCCCCGGACGAGCGCCGAACGGACGGCGCGCGGCGAGGTACGGCGTGTTCAGCAGGTTCTCCACCGTGACGTAGATCTCGCTGGGTGCAGCCGGCCGGTAGCTCGCGGCCAGATCGATGACCACGTGGTGCGGCACGAGCTCCGCTTCCGAGATCTCCCCCTGCCCCGCCACCTCGCGCATGGCGCCGGCATAGGTCGCGGTGGCGCCGACCGACCACTTCTCGCCGATCAGCACCGCCCCCAGCGATGCCTGGTGCGTCGGAACGTAGGGGAGCTCATCGCCCTCCAGTACGTTGCCGAACTGCGGGCTCTCCGACTCGAACGACGTGAGGAAGCGCGAGCGCGTGAGGGTATAGGCCGCCTTCAGCTCGACGATCGACTGCCATGGGCCGGGCATGCCGTGCGACAGCGCCGCCTCGAGCCCGTAGACGTGCACGCGGCCGCCATTGAACTGCCGGTTGAGCAGGTCGATGTCGCCACAGGACGAGATGGTGCACTCGCCGGTGAGGTTGGAGTAGTCGTTGAAGAACCCCACCAGCTCCGCCTTCGTCGCCCGCCGCTCGAAGCGGGCGCCTGCTTCGTAGTTCGTGCTGAGCTCCGGTGAGACACCGGAAGCCTGACCGGGAGAAACCGGGCTGAAGCCGCGGTAGACCCCGGCGAGCACGTTCAGGTGCTTCGTCAGGCTGTACAGCGCGCCCACGCCGGGGAGCACCACGGCGCGGAACTGGCGGTCGGCCGGATCCAACCAGTTCTGGATGAGCTCCACCCGGGCGCCGGGGGTCAGCAGCAGCTTCGAGATCGTGATCTCGTCCACCGCGTACAGCGAGCCGGCGAGGGTCTCCCCCACGGTCCGGCTCGCTTCCGTCTGCTCCCCGATCGACACCAGCGTGCCCCCGCGCATGGCGTAGGGGTGGTCGAGGACCCGGCGGTCGGCCCGATCGTTGTGCAGGCGCGCGCCAAATCGGATGAGCTGCGAGAACGATCCGTGCTGGAGGCTCCACGCGCCGTCCGCCTGGATGCCCTGGGACACGAAGGTGCGGTCGTTGGTGCCGAGGATCAGCTCGGCGTCCTCCGAGTCCTGCTCGCCCCGAAGCATGGCCAGGTACACCGCGTTCGTTCCTCCTGGAGCATGGAGCAGTCTGTCCAGCGCGATCCGCCGGGTCCCATGCTGGAGGTGGTCCAGCTTGGTCCACGCGCGCGTGAAGTCATTGCGGTACGCGGTGACCTTCAGCTCGAATGGCTGACCAACGCGGAGCGAATATGTGAGCTGCGCCAGCGTCCGGGTCCAGTCCATGCGGTCCAGCGCGCTGGCGGCGTAGCGCCGGTACGGCGTGGCGGCGTAGTCCTCGTCTGTCAGGCCGAGGTAGCTCTCGTCCGAGACCTCGTCCGCATAGCCCAGCTTCAGCTCCAGTCGATGGGCCACGCTCGCGGCGGGATCGGTCCCGATGCGCGCCTTGAGCATCAGCTCGTTCTTGTCGAAGCCGGTGTCGCCGCCGTTGTCGAGGACCTTGAACCCAGCGGATTGTCCGTGCACGCCCTCCAGAAGGATCCCGAAGCGGTCGCTGCCGTAGCCCCATGCGCCGTGCAGGCGGCCCGTGCGGTTCAACCCCGCCGAGGCATCCAGCTCACCGGCCATTCCCTGCTCGGGGATCGGCCGGGTGATCAGGTTCACCGCGCCGCCGACCGTGTTGGGGCCGAAGCGAATCGCCGCCGGCCCCTTGTAGACCTCGACCCCGGACAGGCGGTTCACCGACGGGAAGTAGTAGGCCGCCGGCGCCGAGTACGGAGCGGGCGCGAACAGGATCCCGTCCTCCATCAGCGCCACCTTGCTGCTGCGCTCCGAGCTCGCGCCGCGCAGGCCGATGTTCGGACGGAGGCCGAAGCCGTCCTCGCCGCGCATGTAGACGCCGGGCACCTTCTCCAGCACCCGATGGATGTCGACGTACTCGAAGCGGGACAGCTCCTCTTCGTTCACCGCGAAGGCGGAGCCGGCGATCCGGGTGGGATCCAGCTCCGGCGTCGCCACCACCACGGTTTCTCCGGTGTAGCCGCGCCTCTCGGTGGGCGGGGGCGCGACGGTCACCCCGTCCGCCTCCGGGGCAGCCTCGGTCGCGAGCCCTGCGGGCGCCACGGCCGGGT
>JBAWAM010000331.1:0-13609 GCA_049589315.1 Myxococcaceae bacterium | reverse complement strand
GGCCTGGCGGTGGGAGAGACGCGCGACGAACGCGAGTCGATGACCGAGCTCGCGGCGGCGCTGCTGCCCGCGAACAAGCCGCGCTACCTGATGGGCGTGGGGACGCCGATCGATCTCGTCGAGGCGGTGAAGCGCGGCGTCGACATGTTCGACTGCATTATCCCGGTGAAGATGGCGCAGCAGGGCTGGGTCTACACCTTCGACGGGAAGATCCGGATCCAGCGGCGGGAGTACCGGCTTTCGGACGAGCCGCTGGATCGACACTGCGACTGCAAGGCCTGCAAGAGTCTGACTCGCGGCTATGTGCATCACCTGCTCACGGCGAAGCACCAGCTCGGGTGGCGGATGATGGCCATCCACAACCTGCGCCACTACCAGTTGCTGATGCACCGGATGCGCGAGGCCATTCTCGCGGGGACCTTCGAGTCGCTCTACCGCGAGCTCAAGGAGCGTCTCGATGGGTGAGCGGTTCGAGCTGGTCACCCTCCGGAACGGCTTCCGGGCCATCCGCGAGCGCGCCAGCGGCGAGATCATGCATCCGTCGGTGGGCCCCTGGGCGGAGGCGCGCCAGCTCTACGTCGAGCAGACGCGCCTGGCGGAGCGACTCCAGACGCCTCCGTTCGACGAGCCGCTGCGGGTCTACGACGTGGGGCTCGGCGGGGCGGCCAACGCCAGCGCTGCGCTCGCGTGCTGGGCATCGCTTCCTTCAGGCACGCGCCGGCCCCTGGAGCTCGTCAGCTTCGAGATCGACCTCGAGCCGCTGAAGCTCGCCGTCACGGATCCAGAGGGCTTCCCGTTCCTGGCGCCATGGTCGGAGGCGGTCCATGCGCTCCTGGACTCCGGAAGCTGGAGCGCCGAGGGCGTTCGCTGGACCCTGCTCCACGGTGAATTCCTGGCGCAGCTCACCGAGGCGCCGGCCGGGCCCGAAATCATCTTCTTCGACCCGTTCTCGCCGGAGACGAACACGCCGCTGTGGTCCGAGGAGGCCTTCGCTGCGCTGCGTTCGAAGTGCCGGGACGACGCGCGCGGCAGCCTGCTGGTGACCTACAGCGCCTCGACCCGGACGCGCGTCGCGATGCTTCTCGGCGGCTTCGACGTCGGCGTGGGCGATGCGATCGGGACGAAGAAGGAGACCACGGCGGCGGCGACCTCGCGGACACTCCTGTCTCGGCCGCTGGGAGAGGCGTGGGCGCTGCGGTGGCGGCGCTCCTCCTCCCGCACGCCCTGGGGCACCGAGGCGTTGACGGCCGAGATGGAGGCCCGCGTCGAGGCTGCGCTCCGACGCTGAAGCCTGAGCTCACTCGAGGCTGCGCGCGGCGTGCAGGTGCTCCGCTTCGACAGCCTCATCGGACGGCTCGCCGCGAGAGACCACCACCGCGGCGGCAAGATCCCCGGTGACGTTCACGGTGGTCCGGCACATGTCGAGGAATCGGTCCACCCCGAGCACGATCGCGAGGCCTTCCGGTGGAATCCCGAACATCGCGCAGATCATCGCGATGACCGGCAAGGACGCGGCCGGAATGCCCGCTGTGCCGATCCCGCCGAGAATGCAGATGAGCATCACCACGAACTGCTGCGACAGCGAGAGCTCGACGTCGAAGAACTGCGCCAGGAACAGCACGGTGACGCCCTCGAAGAGCGCCGTGCCGTTCTGGTTCATCGCCGCGCCGGCGGTGAGGACGAACCGGCTGACGTGGTTGGGGAGCTTGAGGTTCTCCTCGGCGACCCTCAACGCGGTGGGCAGGGTGGCGCTGCTCGAGGACGTTGCGAACGCGGTCGTGATGGCGAGCCGGCAGTCCCGGAAGAACTGGATCGGGCTGCGTCCGCCGAGGAACCGGACCGATGCCGAGTAGACGATGAACATGTGGAGCGCCAGCGCGCCCACGACCACCGCCACGTAGGCGCCGAGCTGCTGGAGGATGTCCAGACCGAGCCGGGCGGTGACGCTGAAGACGAGCAGGCCGACGCCGACGGGGGCGAGCCTCATCACCCACCCGACGATCGTCATCGTCACCTCATAGAGGCCCTCCAGCATCTCGCGCAGCCGTTCGACCGGAGGGATCCGCGTCACCGACACCGCGACGCCGAAGATCACCGCGAACACGATGAGCCCCAGCATGTCTCCCTGGGCAGCGGACCGGAGCGGGTTGTCGGGGACCATCGAGACGATCTGCTGCGCGGCAGTCACCTCGAGCGGCTTCGGAACCGCCCTCACCTGCGCGAGCTCGAACGCTCTTTCGCGGAGCTCTGGCGGCAGGCCGTCGCCGGGGCGGACCACATTCACCAGGGTCATCCCGATCAGCACGGCGATGCCCGACACCACCACGGTGTAGGCCAGTGTCTTCACGCCGATGCGCCCCAATCGCCGGAGCTCGAGCCCGCTGATTCCGACGACCACCGCCGAGAACAGCATCGGGACGACGATCATGAAGAGGAGCCGGAGCCAGATCTGACCGAGCGGGCCCGCGACGTTCTCCACGGTCCAGACGAGCCGGGGATGGTCTCCCCAGGCGGCGCGAGCGACCAGCCCGAAGCCGGCGCCAGAGAGAATCCCGAGGAGGAGCTTCAAATGAGGCGGGACGCGCATGCGAGCCGCAGCCTACCTCTTCGCGCAGGTGTGACAGGAGCTCATCGGGCCCCCCAACGACCCGTGGCGAAATCGCCTTCAAGCCCCGTCCGACGTAAAGTACGGATTCTGAACTCAATGAAGGGGGCTACTTGAAGAAGCTGCTGCTGATCGTCGGAGCTGTGGTTGCGGTCCTGGTGGTGGGCGCGGTCGTATTCGTCTCCTCGAAGCCGGACCACCGCGCCGCCTCGAGCGAAACCTTCGAGGCCACGCCGGAGCGTCTCGCCCGAGGCAAGTACCTCGTCGAGAACATCACCAACTGCCTGCACTGCCACTCGGAGATGAACCTGGAGAAGTTCGGGACGCCGCCGGTGCCCGGGACCGAGGGCAAGGGCGGAGGCTTCTGCCTCGACGCGTCCATGGGCTTCCCCGGGAAGGTCTGCGCGTCCAACATCTCCTCCGACAAGGAGACGGGAATCGGCGCCTGGACCGACGGTGAGATCGCCCGGGCAATCCGCGAGGGTGTCAGCCGCGACGGCACGCCGCTGTTTCCGGTGATGCCCTACCCGTTCTACCGGAACATGTCCGACGAGGACGTGAAGTCGATCGTCGTGTTCCTGCGCACACTCCCTCCCATCCATCACAAGGTCGCGCCACGCGAGCTGGAGCCGCCCCTCAACGTGCTGGTGCGCTTCATGCCGAAGCCGCTCGAAGGCCCGGTCGCCGAACAGGACCTGACGGATCTGAAAGTCCGCGGCCGGTATCTCGTGGAGATGGGCGCGTGCGGCGACTGCCACACGCCCAAGGACGACAAGGGCAACCCGCTTCCGGGCCGCGAGCTCTCGGGAGGTCAGGAGTTCAAGATGCCGTGGGGCACCTTCCGCACGGCCAACCTGACCCCTCACGCCACCGGGCTCGGCCAGTGGAACAAGGAGACCTTCATCGCCCGCTTCAAGGCGTACGCGAACCCGGAGGTGCGCGATGCGAAGGTCGACCCGAAGAACAACACGATCATGGGCTGGTACGCCTATGCCCGTCTTACCGACGAGGATCTCGGGGCCATCTATGACCACTTGAGGTCGCTGCCGCCGGTGGACAACGCGGTGAACCGCGTCGCCGCGCCCGCTGTGCCCTGACCGCGATCGAAGAATGAAGGGACAGGGCCGGCACGCATCACCCGATGCGTGGCCGGCCTTTCCATTCAGCACGCCTGATCACGGCGTGATCGACGCATCCTCCACGATGACCGGGTACGCGTAGCCGGCTCCGAAGTCCTTATCGATCCGAACAGTACCCTTGATGACCACCACGTCGCCGACCTGGGCGGTGGCCTGGGTGGTGACGGTGAGGTCGTGGGTGCCGGCCGCGGCCGTCCCCGATCCGTCCCGGAGATGCAGCCAGTTCCGGTCGAGGATCCCGCTGTTCGACTTCACCACCTGACCGCGGACCTCCACGGTGGCGTTGGCGAGCTTCGCCTTGTCGCCATGAATCTCGGCGATCGTCCGGGCGTTCGGACCGGTGGCCCGGTCCACCTTGATCTCCGCAGCGACCGGCGGGGCGGGCTGAGCCGACGTCGCGGCGCGCCGCGGGGCGGCGCCCTTCAGGCCCGAACCGAACACGATCTCGTCAAAGGTCCGCTTGAGCGTCTTGCTCTCGAACCGACCCATCGGGCGAGGGTCGAGCACGACCACCTCCGTCCCCTGCTGGACGTCGGTCGCCGGGATCGCCGCCCAGGTCTCGCCCGACGAGGTCTGCAGACGCAGGTACGTGTAGCCAGCGGCGTCGATCGTCTCGAGCAGCTTTCCGCGCAGCTCGCCCGTGGCAGCCTGAACCGGTGGATGCGCGGGCGCGACAGCGGCAGTCGCCTCCGCAGTGGGGGCGGCCTTCTGCTGGTCACATCCGGCCAGCAGCCCGATGCAGGTCAGGATTCCAATCACGTTGCGCATGCGTCCTCCTCGAGACCGCGCGAGGATACGCGACGTGCGCTTCAACGACGAACCCCTGATCACGATCGTGCGGCATCTCCGCGAAGCGCTCGCTGCTGGCTCTCCCCTCGTGCAGATCGAGGTGCCCGATCCCGATCTGGGACGAGGCCGCTATGCAGGCGAGCGCGTCGGTCTGGAGGGTGAGCTGATCCACCGTCCGCTCCGCGCCTGGTGCGATCTGGCGGAGGGGCTCGGTTGTCGCCTCCTCACCCCGCGGGCGCTCGACGGGACGCACATCGAGCTGAGGTTCGAGGCGCTCGGGCCAGAAGCCGAATGGCACATGGACGGCCGCGGCAGGCAGCCCGACGAGCGCCGGGAGCGGTACGGCGCGGGCTCGTCCTTCGCGCGCGTGCGGAAGTTCGAGGACCCCGCCTTCCTCCTCCCCTTTGTCGAGGCGCTCGGCCGGATTCCGCTGCATGCCGGGGACCGCGTGCTGGATCTGGGGGTGAACCGCGGAGACGAGTTGGCCGCCTTCGCGTGGCTCCCGGGTGTACCAGAGCTCTCCTTCGTCGGCGTGGACCACAGTCCGAGCGTCCTCGCCGAAGCGCGCCGGCGCTTCCCCGGACCCGCCTGGGAGTTCATCGAAGCGGACCTGAACGCCCTGCCCAAGGACCTCGGCAAGTTCTCGCTCGTGCTGTCGATAGGCACGCTGCAGAGCCCCGGCGTCGACGACCGCGAGCTCCTGCGGCGTCTGGTGCAGCGGCACCTCACGCCCGATGCCGCGGTGGTGCTCGGATTCCCCAACTGCCGCTACCGCGATGGCGAGGTCGTATACGGCGCCCGCATCCGCAACCTGCGCGAGCCGGATCTCTCGCTCGCGGTGAAGGACCTATCGTTCTATCGCCGATACCTCCACCAGCACGGGTTCCGCACTTTCCTCACGGGCAAGTACGAACTGCTCCTCACGGCCGTGCGCGGCGGGAGTGAGTCATGACCAGGCCCCTTCAGCTTGCGCTGTTGCTCGTCGCCACGTCTGCGTGCACGACGCGCGCGGTCCGGCCGTCGACGTGGCAGAGCCCGCTGCACCGCGAGCACCCGCTCGTCGGCAAGGTGTGGGACGTCCGCCAGCAGCAGTTCGTGTCTCTGGAGGCAGTGAAGGCGAACGCGCGCGAGGCGCACTTCGTGTTGCTGGGCGAGATGCACGACAACCCGGATCACCACCTGCTCCAGGCCGAGCTGTTGAGCGCAGCGACGTCGTCAGGCCGCAAGCCGGCCGTGGCCTTCGAGATGCTCGACCTCACCCAGCAGGCTCGAGTGGACGCCGCGCTGGGCGCGAGTCCGAAGACCCCCGACACCTTCGCGCAGGCGGTGGACTGGGCGCACAGCGGTTGGCCGCCCTTCGAGATCTATCGCCCGATCTTTGAGGTAGCGTTCGAAGCGCAGCTCCCGATCGTCGCGGCGAACCTCTCGCGGGAGCAGGCGCGGCGCGCGATGAAGGAGGGCGCCTCGGCGCTGGACCCCGGGGTGCGCGAGCGCCTGGCGCAGGACGAGCCGGTCCCGGACGAGATCCTTCGAACCTGGCGTGAGGAGATGCGCAGCTCACATTGCGACGCGCTCCCGGAGTCGATGATCGATCCGCTGGTCCTCGCCCAGCGCGCGCGAGACGTGCAACTCGCCCGACGCATGGAGGACGCCGATCGTGGCGATGGAGCGGTGCTGATCGCCGGCGCCGGTCATGTCCGCGACGACCGCGGGGTACCGGCGGTGCTGGCGAAGGATCGCCCCGGGCAGTCGATCCTCAGCATAGGGCTCCTCGAGGTGAAGCCCGGGGAGCTCACGCCCGATGCGTACGCGGCGCGCTTCGGCGCGGCCGCACTCCCCTTCGACTACGTCGTGTTCACCCCCGCGTTCGAACGCAAAGATCCCTGCGAGACCTTCCACAAGAAGGAGCAGCGGTAGGGCGCGGTCGCCCGATGTGGTCGCGGCACTTCCTGCTCAAGAGCGCAGTTGCCGGATGCGGCTGCTGATTCAAACTTGCGGCTCCTCGAAAACGCAAAGGCTTCGAGGGGAGGCCGCTCACATGAAGATCCGGATCCGATCCCTTTCGGCTGCGCTCGTTGTCACCTGGTTCCTCGCTGCGATCCCCGAGTCCCTGGCGACCAACTACACGCTCTGGATACACGGGCGAACGGCCCGGGACTCGACCCAGGTCGGCAACTACGAGGACTTCAGCTATTGGGGCCCGAAGAGCGCCTCCGCCGGCGTGAACAAGAGGGCGGTGAACTGGGACGGCTACAGCAAGATCGCTGACCAGAACGTCCACATCCGCAACGCCCTCGACTGCTACTGCACCGGCGAGAACTGGTGTTACGTCGCCGTACACAGCGCAGGGAACCTTCACATCGGCTACGCGCTCTCGCTCTACGGCGGCACCCGCAGGAACAAGAAAAACGCGGTCCCGAACGCCAGCGGCGTGTGCGGAGACTCCGACGGTTCGACGCAGGTGGGCTGGAACATCAAATGGGTCGACGTGGCGTCCGGCGCGGGCGGCGGCAGCGAGCTGGCGGACCGCGGAAACTGGACCACGAGCGAGCCGCTGGTCAGCGATCTGGTCACCACCACCGCGCGTGCGCTGTACGACCACAACCTGACCCGCAGCCGGTGGTTCTACATGTTCGCCGGCGCAAAGGGCACCTTCTACTCGGGGATGCTCCCAGGCCAGGACGACGAGGCCGTCTCGTACCACTCCTCGGGGGGCGTCTCCGGCAGCTCCGGCGGATCCTATTGCAATCCGGGAGACTGGTGGTGCAACGACCTGACGATGGGCACCAACGCCTGCGAAGGAGGACGGGCGAAGTGGTCGTGGCACACGGTCCAGTTCAGGGACGATGACGAAGCGTACGACCACTACGCGAGCGGGAACTGGGAGGGGATCGTGGCGAAGGTGCGCGAGGACGTCGCCGAACACGCGTGGTGAGGGAGCCATGGCCCAGCACCGCCTCGTCTGGTGTCTCGCCACGCCCGCCGTCCTGGGCCTGTTGCTGTTCCTTTCATTCGACACGTTCGAGGACCCCGACCGCCCTGCCGAGGCAGACGGGTCGGACGCGACGCTCGGCACGCCCGCCCCGAAGACGCGCCCTCCCCCCTCCGCGCCCGTCCGGATTGCGCGCGCCACCGCGTCGGTGAGCCCGCCTGGAGCGCCGACGCCGGTCTTCGATGACGACGCGACCCGCGAGGCGGAGCGGAGACTCTGGGATCGCCGGCTGGATCGCGCCCGGGCGACGCTCGACGCGTATCTCGAGGCGACGCGCTATCCGCCCGAGTCCCGTCCGATCGGCGAACATCCGGATCAGGTCCGGCCCAGCGCAGCGGAGCGGGAGATGCCGCTCGATCCCTCCGGCGACGGCGAAGGCGAGGTGCGGCTGATACTGCGGCAGGAGAAGGTGTTCGTCGTCGGCCAGGAGAGCGTGCACTTCTTCGTCCGGTGCGAAGACCCGGCGTCGCAGCCGCTCCCCTGTGAGATCCTCTCGGCCGTCGCGCATGAAGCGCCGCACAGGGCCGCTGCGAACGCGCTGTCGTCCGTGCCGCTGACGTTCAAGGACGATGGCACCGGGACGCTCGTTGCCCGGTTCCAGCCCGCGAACGACGGGTTCCCGATCTACGAGGGCACCCTCCGGGTGGAGATCAAGGTCCGGAGCGAAGGGGAGGTAGGCGGCGCGCTGTTCGACATCATCTACACGCCGGTCCCGCCCGCGGCGTTTACCGGTCTGGTCCGCGAATCCATGCAGGACGGTTCGCTTGCGCTCGACGTGGGGATGAAGGTCCGCAGGCCGGGCCGGTACGTCGTGAGCGGCCGGGTGGACGATGCGACGGGAAAGCCCTTCGCCCTGCTGAACTTCAACGAGGAACTGGAAGCGGGCACCCAGGCGGCGAGGCTCGTCCTGTTCGGCAGGCTCGTGCTCGACCAGCACCCAGTGCCGCCCTTCACGCTGCGCGATGTCGAAGGGTTCCTGCTGAGGGAATCCGGAGACCCGGACCGCCAGGTGATGGCCTCGCTGACCGGTCCCGTCCACACCACCCGCGCTCATCCCGAGAACGCCTTCTCCCCGGCGGAGTGGGAGAGTGAGGAGCGGGAGCGCCACGTGAAGGAGTTCACGCGGGACCTGGAGTACGCCCGGGAGAAGGTGTCGAGCCTTCCCCCATAGCGTCGGACGCGGGGCTCAGAGCTGCAGGAAACCCAGGTTGCCCCACTGCGCCACGAGCAGAGAGACGAGGATGAGCGCGTTCACCCCGAGTCCGAACTTCGTCTCCGGCCACTCGAGGAGGCACATCAGCGTGGAGCAGGCCGCCGCGAAGAGCGCCAGCATCGACCACCCGGGCATCATGGCCAGCGCCCCCATCCCGGCGACCGCGAGCGCTGCGGCGAGCACCATCCACACCGCGCCGATGAGCTTGATGGTGCCGTTGCCGAGGTGCAGCCGGCCGGCGAGGACAGTGTCGGGATAGGGAGCCTCCGGCGAGAGCCTCCACGCGCCGAGGAACTCGACGAAGTTGGCAAAAGCATGACCCAACAACATCACACCCAAGAGCGTGTTCATCCTGCAGCTCCTTCCTCCGCAGCCCGGGACAATCGCCGCGCTGCTTCGGATCAAGGTGTTGCATTCGGCACGCCAGCTCACTCTGCCGGGAGAAGCTCACAAAGGCGCGCAACCCTTGCGTCAATCCCAGTCAGCCCCGCGCGCGTTGCGCGGCTGCCAGGACGAGCTGGCAGCGAATGCCGCCGTTCTGGACGTCAAAGGCGTCGTCGACCTCCAGCCCGAGCGCCCGCTCGAGGCGCGGATCGGGCAGCAACACCGCCGCGCGCCATCCTGCGGGAAGCCGCTCCCTCAGGAGGTCCCCGAGCGCCCGGTACAGCGGAACGAGCTCCCGGTCCTCGCCCACCCGGATGCCGTAGGGCGGGTTGGCGATGAGCAGTCCCGCCGGCTCGGAGGGAAGGGCGGTGGGCTTCGTCACGTCCTGTCGTTCCAGCGTCAGGTGCTCGAGGACGCCGGCGCGCCGTGCATTGCGCCTCGCCGTGCCCAGCGCGCCCGAGTGGAGGTCGGTGGCACGGATCGACTTCGGCGGCCTGGGCTGCTCCTCCGCGCGCGCCTGCTTCTTGAGTTCCTCCCACGCGCGCGCGTCGTGGCTCGGAAAGCGCTCGAAGGCGAAAGTCCGGGCGATGCCGGGCGCACGCCGGAGCGCGATGAGCGCAGCTTCGATGGGGAGGGTGCCCGAGCCGCACATCGGGTCCCACAACGCTTCGTCGCCCCGATAGCCCGCCAGCTCCAGCATCCCGGCCGCGAGCGTCTCGCGCAGGGGTGCCCGGGAGATCTCCTGTCGATAGCCGCGTCGATAGAGGAGCTCCCCCGAGGTGTCGACGCTGACCGTGCACACGTCGTCCTCGAGGCGGAGCTGGAGGCGCAGCGCGTCCCCTCCCCCCTCTTCCTCCTGCTCGCGCGACGCCGTGGCGAGCTGCGCGCCCCACGCCTTTGCGGCGAGCTCCCGAACCTTGCCCGCATGGGACAGCTTCGACCGATGCGCGGTGACCGCGAGCTCCAGGGGCGTCCTGCCCTCCCAGAAGTCGACCAGCGCGGTCCGCTGCAGGCCGGCATTCAACGTAGGGACGTCCTTCGCGGGAAACGAGGCGATGCGCAGCAGCACCCGGCTGGCCGTTCGCAGGCGCAGGTTGAGCACGCGATGCAGTCCGGGCGCGCCCCGGACCTCGACGCCGCCACCTACCCGCCAGATCCCCAGCCCCATCCTGCGCACTTCGCGCTCCAGCGCCGGCTCGAGGCCGGGCGTGGTCGCGACGAAGAGAAGCTCTTCGCGGCGGGGGTCGATCAGGTCAGTTCGCTTCGCATCCATCCGTGCCCCTCATAGCGCAGACCACTGGCGCCGCGGGGTCTCCCCGCTTAAACGTGGGGCCGTGACCACGCCCAGCGAAGCGCCCACACGCCGGAAGATTCGCCCCTTCGATGTGATGGTGTCCCGGGTCATTCAGGAGACGCCGGACACGGTCACCCTCGTGTTCTTCACCGGGAACGAGCACGTCGAATACAAGGCGGGCCAGTTCCTCACCATCGCCCCGCACCAGTTCCCTGCCCTCGCCCGCTTCACCAGCTACCTCGAGGACCTGAAGAAGCGGAAGGAGCCGCCGCGCGCCTACTCGGTGGCCTCCGCGCCGCACGAGCCGTTCATCGCGATCACGGTGAAGGAGGAAAAGTACATCTCGTGCGACACACCGTTTCCTCCACTGCTGTCGCCGCTGTTGGTGAGGCAGACGCCGGTCGGCACCCGCATGACGGTCACCGGCTTCACCGGCGCCTACGTCCTTCCGGACGACGTGGAGGAGCAGACCGAGCACGTCGTCCACCTCGTCGCCGGGTCGGGATCCGTGCCGAACTACGCGATCCTCAAGGAGGACCTGAAGACGCGGCACAAGCTGCGGCACACCTTCCTGTACTCGAACAAGACCTGGGACGACATCTGCTTCCGGGATGAGCTCCACCTGCTGGAGAAGAGCTACCCAGAGCGGCTGAAGGTCGTCCACAGCCTGACCCGCGAGCACGACGAGAAGCTGTTCGGTCCCCACATCCGCACGGGGCGAATCACCGTCGACCTGATCCGGGAGTTCGTTCCCGATCCGAAGTCCGCCCTGTTTTATGTGTGCGGTCCGGCGATCAGCGCGTGGGAGAGACGGCGGGCGCTGGAGACGAAGCAGCCCGCCCAGCCCAGGTTCCTCGAATCGGCGCTGGAGCTGCTGCACCAGCTCGGGGTGGACACGAAGAAGGTGAAGCGCGAGTCCTGGGGCTGAAAGCCCCAAGTCCGTTCCCGGTCCGCTGTCTACTCGAGCTGACAGCTGTCTGCGGGGAATGACAGGAGAACTCGGGGAGCCCCCAGTGCTTCCGCGGGGTTGAGCTGGGCCCTGGGGTTGCACAGGGACCTACCAACCCAAACGGAGGTCTCCATGAAAAAGATGCTCTCGCTTCTCTCCGCCTGCGGACTCACCCTCGGTGGTCTCGCATGCGGCACCGGCGCAATCCAGGCTGACGGCTCCCCTGCCCCCGGCACCGACCCAGGTTCGTCCATCTCGACGTCCACGTCGAGCCTCGCCGTCTTCCACACGCGCTCCGCGCTCAAGGTCGGCAGAAGCGATTCGGAGCGAGTGCGCATCAAGATCGAGGATTATTATCCTGCTGCCTGCTTCGACTCCGACGACGACCACGACGGCGTTCCGGACTCGGTGGACGCGTGTCCGCCGGCTTCGGACGACTCGAGCGGCCTCAGGTGTAAGCGCTGCAACCGCGGCCCCGGTACCCAGGGCGATCTGCGGCTGCGCATCCGGGGCAGCGAAGGCGAGCTGCAACGCGGTCGGGTGCTGGCGCGCAACGGATCGGAGCTGACCGTTCCCACGCCGGACGGTGCCCTGACCATCCGAATCGAGGCCGACACCCGGATCGATGACGGCGAGCCGAACCCGGGCGCGGAGATCCGCGTCGAAGGCAGAATCGAGGGAACTGGGGGTGCGCGCGTCCTCGTGGCGGAGCGCCTGAAGGTGCTGTGCCCTGCGCCCGCCGCCATTCCGGAGGAGGAGGTTCCAGCCGAGGCCACGCCGATCCAGGTCGAGGGCGCCAGCGGTACCGCGACCGGGTGCGAAGGCGGGAATACCGACGGCGGAACCGCTGATGGCGAAACGGACGACGGCTCCGGCGATGACGACGGCGGCCACGGCGGTGACGACGACGGCGGTGACGACGACGGCGGCGAGGACGACGAGGATGATGAGGATGATGATTCCGACGGGGGGACCCCGACCGGTCCGGGCTCCGACGCCGGCATCAACTGAGCCTGGCTGCAGTGTCGAATCGGCGCGGGGAGGGATAGCATCGGCCCGCTGTCCCTTCCCGACCCGATGTCCTCTCCCACTCAGCTCGGCAGATATCGGCTGATCAGCCGGCTCGCCATTGGCGGCATGGGAGAGGTGTACGTGGCCCGCGTCGACGGGCCGGCGGGATTCGCCAAGACAGTGGTGGTGAAGCGGATCCTCCCCTACCTGGCCTCGGACCTCGGCTTCATCGAGATGTTCGTGAACGAGGCCCGCCTGGCCGCCCTGCTCTCCCACCCGAACGTGGTGCAGATCTTCGAGCTGGGGAGCGAAGGCGACGAGTACTTCATCGCCATGGAGTACGTGCACGGCCGCAGTCTCCACGCCGTGCTGGAGCGGCTCTCCGGACGACAGCAGAGGCTCCCGCCGGCGCTGGCCGCGCGCATCGGCTCGCAGCTCCTTCAAGGACTCCACTACGCGCACCAGCGCCGGGACGAGAACGGGCGCCCTCTCGGGATCGTGCACCGGGACGTGAGCCCGGACAACGTGCTGATCGGATTCGAAGGCAGCGTGAAGGTGGCCGACTTCGGCATCGCACGCGCAACACATGGGGTGGGCGCTCCGAGCCCGGCCGCGCGCCAGGGCAAGCGGGCCTACGTCGCCCCGGAGTTGCTGCTCGGCGGCCCCGTGGACGCGCGCACCGACGTGTTCATGACGGGTGTGCTCCTGTATCAGTCGGTGACCGGATGCCTCCCCTTTCCGCCTCCCCCGCCGGGAGCTCCGGCCGAGGCCCAGTGGGAGGCCGCCCCGGTTCCGCCGACACTGCTCGATCCGGGGCTTCCGCGTGAGCTGGAAGCCATCCTGCTACGGGCGCTCGCGAAGGCGCCTTCGGACCGGTTCGACTCCGCGGAGCAGATGTCCCACGCCCTGGAGCACCTGCTCCTCGACTCGCACCAGGTGGTCACGACCTCAGCCGTCGGGGAGCTGATGGCCGGGCTGTTCGGCGCAGACGCCGCCGAGTCGCCCGAAGGCAACGTCGCGGTGGGTGTGCCTGCGACCCGCCAGCTCACCGGAGTCCTTGCGCCCGCCGCCGAGGAAACCGACGCCGCACCGCCTCCTCCGCCGCGCCGCTCGCTCGCTCTGTGGGTGACCTGGCTGGGAATGGGAGGCGCGGCCGCCATCGCAGCGCTGGGGATCGCGTTGTCATCACCACCGCCCATTGCTGCGCCGGCCCCCGAGCTCCCGCCATCACCC
>JBAWAM010000330.1:0-3361 GCA_049589315.1 Myxococcaceae bacterium | reverse complement strand
ACGAACGGAGGTCCTTCGTGGTGGAGGGCGCCGGGCGGGAGACGACGACGGTCTCGTTCGAGCTGGCCGTAGCGGGTACGGTCATCGAGCAGTCGCAGTTGGTCGGCTCGTGGGAGGCGAAGCTCTTCCTGGACAACGAGGCGGTCGCCTCCAGCACGTTCGAGATCATGCCATGAATTCTCTTGCCAGCAGGATGTTCATCCTTCTGTCCGGAATCCTGGTGCCGCTGAACGTTCTGGCAGACCGGGACATTGTCGTCGATGGGAGCAGCGGGGACTGGGCTGGCGTCACGAGCTGCCACGCGGAGTCGCCGGGCGACGGCTCGGGTGGAATTGACCTCACCCGGTCCTGCGTGGAGAACAACAACAGCTCGGGAAACACCGGCTACTTGTTTCATTTGTACGAGGCCGGCGCGAACTTCCCCACCAACACCGATGTCTACGTCGGGTACTTCTTCGACAAGAACAACGACGGGGTGGGGACCACTGCGGACGACGTGTGGGCGCTGTATGTCCCCAGGAACAGCGGCGCCAATCCGAGCGCGCTCCTCCGCCTCAATCCCATCGACTACTCCATTCGGGACACGTTCAGCAGTCCCGGAAATTGCGGTGGGCCCGCTGGCGCCAATGGCTGGTCCGGACTGCGCAGCGGGAGGGTGATCGAGATGTCGGTCGCCTATGGCTGTCTGGGTCTCAGCTACGGCAATGACAATCGTCGTTTCCAGACTGGCCTGTATCCCAACTTCGACACGACGATGCCGGCCTGGTACGATGGCACGAATGGCGTACTCGTGACCGAGACCACGCCGCCCAGCGTCATCTCACTGACTGCGCTTTCTGGTAACCGTACGAACACACTGACCTGGACCAATCCGGCGAACCACGACGGTGTTCTCATCCTCCGTCGGGCGGGTGCCGAGCCCACGAGCGCCCCAGCGGCGCACGTGCGCTACAACGTCGGGAATGCCATCGGCAACGGACAGGTCGTCTACGTCGACAGCGGTAAGAGCCCGGTTGCTCAATTCACCGACACCGGCGTGAACAACGGAACGACGTACTACTACAAAGTCTTCAATCACCATCAGGTCTACACCTACGCCTCTGGAGACGTGCCGTCCTCGAAGGGCATCCTTTCCGAGCCGACCGATGGCGTAGGCGGGAAGTCGAAGTGGTGCTACAGCGTGGGCTTTCCCGCCACCCTGCAACCGGTGCTGGAGGTGGGTGTCGCCGTCTACTCCGGTGGCAACACGAACACGATCACTGCTAACAATCCGGACGGGAGCGAACGATTCCGTCCGGTGCAACTCAACGGCGCAATCCAGGGCAGGTTCGTGATCGTCCCGCTTCAGGGCAAGTCAGGGACGTACATTCTGGTAGGGACGCAGGGTGGCTACGGCTACGCCGTGAACGCACAGTCCGGCCAGGTGGAGTGGACAGCCAACGGCGGTCAGAAGCTGGCGACGGCCATCCAGTCGCAGCCCGCCGTACAGCTCAATGCTTACTCGAATGCGGCGTTCAAGGCCGCTCACCCGGGACGCGATCTCGTGTTCTTCGCCTCTCGCGAGGGCAGCAACTCCAACAACAAGGTCGTCGCGATCTCCAGCGTCGACGGCTCGGTGGTGTGGACCTACCGGCCGGGAGACATGGGTGACATCAATGGAGGAATGTTGGTGGACACCGCCAACAACCGGCTCTGGATCGCGTCCAACCAGGCGAGCAACCGGCCCTCAGTATATGTCGTCGACACGCGCACCGGCGCTGAAGTGATCACCTACGACATCGGTGACGTCATTCTCCCGATCGCCTGGGGCTACCTCACCAATGAGGCCTACGTTACGAATACCTCAGGCAGTGTCTACGCCTACGATCTCACCACCCGAGCCCAGACCTGGCGTTCGGGGAACCTGGGGACCCAGAGCTTCTATGCGTTCCCCACCGGAACCGGATTCATCGCCTCGTTTACCGGAGGCGGCCAGGTGCGGCGATACGAAGTTAAGAACGGCATCGTCTCACAACTCTGGTCGACGCCCGTCACCAACCCGACCGGAGTGCGGATCGAGTACACGAGCCAGAAGCTTTACGTGGGCGATAGCTCTGGGAACATCCACCAGATGGATGTGCTCAACGGGTTGAACAAGAAGAACGCGCGGGTCGTCGGCAGCGGACTGGGTAGCCCGATTCTCGATCCCACCCTTTCGCCCAAGAAGCTCTACGTGGGTTCGCTGGATGGTAGGATCTGCGCGGTGGAGGTCCCTTTCTAGGTGGGAACGAACGCCACACAGCGGCCCGAGAAGGCCACGCCCGAGAGAACTCGGAAGCCCTACGTCGCCCCTGCGATGACGTGGGAGCAGGAGTTCGTCGCGCTCGCCCAGGTCAGCGGTCCAACGTGCTACCCCGGCGCTCCTCCGCCGTGTCCGGGCGGGTAATCCCCGTTTCGAGGGAACTGCTCGCACGTTTGGGCGTTCTTGACCTGATGTCGATCCGCGTCTTCGACGGTCAAGTCCCGTTCTGTGTGTAATCGACTGGGCTAGCCCCTCGATGTTTCATGCTGCTTTTGTTTTGGGTGAAGACAGCAGAGACATGTCGAGGTAGCGGCGGTCGTCCCACACGCCGGTGACTTCGAGAGCGACCGCAGTGATGAGGCGCAGCGCGCTGGCGCGATCCGGGTAGGCTCCGACGCTTCGGATTCGGCGTTTTTCACTTCGCCGTGGAGGCGCTCGAGCCGGTTTGTCGAGCGGAGGCGTTTCCCGTGCGCCGTGGGGAAGACGAAGAACTGTGTGGCGGCGGCGAAGCCTTCGTCGAGACACTGTATGGCCTCGGGCACATGCTCCCCGAGACCTGCCTTGAGCGCCGCCAGGCGCGCTCGGGCCTCCTCGGATTCGGCGCCTCGAGATGGGCCGAGGTCTCCTTGCCGAGCCGACCACGGAGCCGCCATGGCGCCTTCGCGAGCACGTTTCGGGTGAGGTGGACGGTGCAGCGCTGGAGCTGCGCTTCCGGGAGCGCCTGCCGGGCGGCGGCGGCAAGGCCGGCGTGACCGTCGGCGATGACGAGCTTCACGCCGGTCAGCCCGCGATGCAGGAGCTGTCGCAGGAGGTCTGCCCACCACTCCTGCGATTCGCTGGGCCCAATGGTGATGGCGAGCAACTGCCGGTGCCCATCCTCTCCCACGCCGTAGGCCACGAGCGCCGAGACGTTCTCCACTGCGCGCGCCCATCGGGCATCCAGGAACGTGGCGTCGAGATACAGGTACGGGAACCTCTGCGTGAGCGGCTTACAAGGGGAGACCGTTCTCGGTTGGTTTCACCGAGGAGCTTCCCCTTTCTCCGCTCAGACGAGCGGACCAGTTACACACTTATAGAGAC
>JBAWAM010000329.1:0-1610 GCA_049589315.1 Myxococcaceae bacterium | reverse complement strand
GTGCAGCAACGAGGGGCGCTGCGCCTGCGGCGCCGGACCGTCCTGTGCTCCCGAGCGCGGCTCGGATCGCTGTGTGGGGGGCCAGTGCCGGTGCGGCACGGGAAACCCGTGCGAGCCGGGGCTGCGTTGCGACAACGGCGTGTGCCGGTGCACGCCAGAGAGCTGCGCCGGGTGCTGCATCGACAATGCGTGCTTTCCCGGAAACCAGGAAACCGCATGCGGTGCAGCCGGCGCCCTGTGCGCCGGCTGTGCAGTCGGAACGCGCTGCGCCTCCGGTCACTGCGTGGCGCGTTGAGGCGTCGAACGCTGATCGCCCGCGCCTGCGCGCGCCAGCGACTCCGCGTGAGTCTGCACCCGCGCGAGGAAGCTCTCGGCCGTGTGATACGTCAGCCGGGCGTCCCCCACCTGCAGCTCGTCCCCGTCGCGCAGGCGCCGGCGCACGCCAGGAACCAGCGGCTCCCCGCCGGAGATCGTCCCGGGCGCGCCTTCGACCCGCTCGACCGACCACCCACCGTCTTCCGGATGCAACTTCAAGTGCTCACGTGAAACCGTCGCGTCGTTCACCACGACCCTGTTCCCCGGGGCGCGACCGAGCCCGAACGGGCTGTCGCCGGCGGGCCTCAGCTCGAAGCAGAGCACGTCGTCGCTGTTGGGAAGACAATCACTGACCTCCTGGATGGGGACGCGTGTCGCACCCAGCTCCTCGCCGACTTCTGGGACGTTCCAGGCGCCCGCCTCCCAGACGAGCCATCCGTGTGGGTAGCGATCGCGGAAGCCCGCCTTGAGGAGAAGGCACTGGTGGGACAACACCGATAGAAGTAGGGCCCGGGGCATGAGGTCGAAGAGCTAAGCACCTTCAGCGCCCGCGGGACCCCCACTCTGTTGGCTAGAAAACAACCATCCCTGATCCGACGGCGGAGTGCTGGCCGGAGTTCTGCAAGCAAGTGCCGACCGGAGGTGACAGTCCATGCAGAATGACAGGGTCATTGTGAATAGGGTTCGTTCCGCGGAAATGGAGATCCAGTTTGCTCAGCGCGCCTTCGACGGCAGCCTGCAGGCCCGCGAACGGTATGGGCATGCGCTTCAGGAGTTGGAGCTCGCCTTGCGCGAAGCCCACCAGCTTCAGCGCATCGCAGCGGCGCAGGTTGCCCTCACTGGGTAATCGCCTTCCCACTCTCGCGAGGCCGCGTACGCGGCGGGTGCGCACCGCAGTTCGCGCCCCCCCGGTATAGTCCGCCACGATGTCTCCAGGCCGACACAGGCGGGTCCTCATAGCGCCGCAGGAGTTCAAGGGAACGCTCACCGCGCGTGAGGCCGCCGAGGCGCTCTCCCGCGGTGTCGTTCGTGCCCGCCCGGACTGGGAGGTCGAGCTCGCGCCACTGGCCGATGGGGGCCCGGGCACCGTCGACGCATTTCTCGCCGCGCTCGGAGGTCAACCCCGGGTCATTCAGGTCGCCGATCCGCTCGGGCGACCGGTAGAGGCCACCTTCGCGCTTCTCGACGGGCGGCGCGCGGTGTTGGAGATGGCGGCAGCGTCCGGGCTGTGGGCGCTCCAACCCGGTGAGCGCGATCCGCGACGGGCCAGTTCGCGCGGAACGGGCGAGTTGATC
>JBAWAM010000328.1:0-20667 GCA_049589315.1 Myxococcaceae bacterium | reverse complement strand
CGCGGGGGAGCAGCGCGTCGGCCTCGGCGGCGGAGACCACGGGTCCCTCGCAGAGGATCGCCAGGCGCTCCACGAGGTTGCGGAGCTCGCGCACGTTGCCCGGATAGTCGTACGAGGCCATCACGTTCAGCGCCTCGCCCGTCAGCGTCATCGGCCGCTTCCCGTTGCGGCTACACGCCTCCTTCATGAACGAGGCGATCAGATCCGGCAGGTCCTCCCTCCGCTCCCGCAGCGGCGGCGAGTGAAGCTGCACGACGTTGATGCGGTAGTAGAGGTCCTCGCGGAACCGCCCTTCGGCGATCTCCTCCTCGAGGTCCTTGTTGGTGGCGGCGATCACCCGGACGTCGACCCTGATCGTCTCTGTGCCGCCGACCCGCTCGAGCTCGCCCTCCTGCAGCACGCGAAGGAGCTTGGCCTGCATCGCCTGCGGCATGTCGCCGATCTCGTCGAGAAACAGCGTCCCCTCGTGCGCGAGCTCGAACTTCCCGCGGCGTGCGCTCACCGCGCCGGTGAATGCGCCTCGCTCGTGTCCGAACAGCTCGCTCTCGATCAGCTCGTGCGGCACCGCCGCGCAGTTGAGCTTCACGAACGGCGCCGTCTTCCTCCGCGAGTGCTGGTGGACCGCCCGGGCGATGAGCTCCTTGCCCGTGCCGTTCTCGCCGGTGATCAGCACCCGGCCCTCCGACGGCGCGATCCGGCGGATCAGCTCGTAGATCCGCGTCATCTCCGCGCCGCGCCCCACCATCTCGAACTGGCCGACCTCGGCGCGGAGCTCGGCGAGCTCCTCCATCACCGCCTGGTGCTGCAGCGCGTTCCGCAGCGCGACCAGGAGCCGCTCGCGACCGATCGGCTTCTCCAGGAAGTCGCGGGCGCCGAGCTGGGTGGCCTTCACCGCGGTGTCGATGGTCGCGTGCCCGGACATCATGATCACCGGCACCCGCGGGTGGGTGGCCGCGATCTTCGAGAGCGCCGTGAGCCCGTCCATGTCGGGCATCTTCACGTCCATCAACACGGCATCCACCGGCTTGGCCTGCAGCACGTCCAGCGCGACCTGTCCGCTGGCGGCGAGCTCGGTCCTGTACCCTTCGAGCTGAAGGGCCTGACCCATTGTCAACAAAATGTTTTTTTCATCGTCAACCAGCAGAACCGTTGCGGCCATTGAGACACCCTTGCGCGGCGAAATGCGGCTGTCCAGCCACACTCGCGATGGAAACATTGCGCCTCTCTGCAAGCGACCTGCCGGCAACTGCAAAGACTTTGACTCTGTGAGCTAAACAGCGGTAATTCCAGCGTTCGTAATGTCCAGGGTACAACCTGCTGCAGGAGAATTCATGCGCCGCCTTACCTTGCTCGCCGGAGCAACGGGACTTCTGGTGTTTCTCACTGGCTGTCCCCCCACCTATCCGAAGTGCGAAAGCGACGATCATTGTCAGGAGCAGGGCGAGGTCTGTGTTCAGGGGACCTGTCAGGAGTGCGCCACCGACGCCAACTGCAAGGACGGCTTCGTGTGTCAGGCCAACAAGTGCGTTCCGAAGCCGGAGTGCACGCCGACCGGTAGCGAGTGCGGCGAAGGCAAGAACTGCGAGGCCGGCAAGTGCGTCGAGGCGGAGTGCACGACCGGGTCGGACTGCCGCACCGGCAAGTGCGAGAGCGGCCGCTGCGTTCCGGCCTGCACCGTGGACACCGACTGCGGCTCCGGCCAGGGCTGCCAGGAGGGCGCGTGCGTGACGACCTCCGCCAGCGCTCAGTGCTCGTGGGAGCCGGTCCGCTTCGGCTTCAATGAGGCCACGCTGTCGCCGGATGGGCGCGCCCGCCTCGAGCAGATCGCCGAGTGCGTGAAGTCGAGCTCGGGTCAGGTCACCCTCGAGGGCCACGCCGACGAGCGCGGCACCGAGGAGTACAACCTCCAGCTCTCCAACCGCCGCGCGGAGTCGGTGAAGAAGTACCTCACCACCCTCGGCGTGAGCGCCGCGAAGGTCGAGGCGCTCGGCTTCGGTGAGACCCGGCCTGCGACCAGCGGCTCCGACGAGGACTCCTGGTCGACCAACCGCCGCGTCGAGTTCAACCGCCGCTGAGCGGAGTCGCAATGGCCGGGCCGGTGCACCTCGTCTTCTTCAGCGGATCGGCGTGCTACGCGGTCCCGGCCGTGAATGCCCAGGAGATCGTTGCGCTTGGGGAGGTGACGTCCGTGCCGAATGGTGCGGGCCACCTCCTCGGCGTGTTTGCGCACCGGGGCGAAATCATTCCGCTGATCGGGCTCGAGGAGCTTCGCGGCGGAACGAGCAAGGAGCGATCTTCGCGCGCGTTGATCATCCGCACATCGGGCGGCCCGTACGCGGTGACTGCGAACCGCCTGGCCGGCGTCTTCGGCCTGGAGAAGGAGCCCGGTCCGCTGTCCGACGATGGGGTAGGGCGCCACCTGCGTGGCCCGGTGAAGGCCGGCCCCCACGAAGCGCTGGCGATTGATATCGAAGGTCTGTTCGCGTTCCTTTCTGCTTCTGCATGAGGTGTCGATGTCCAGGTCGCTGTGGACCGCTGCTGCCGTCTCCGTGCTGATGTCCGGGTGCTTCTACCCGGCCGACCGTGGCCGGGCGCTGGAAGCCCGGGTGGACCGCCTGCAGGGCGAGAACGAAGCGCTCCGGGGCGAGCTGGAGAAGTCTCAGGAGGACCTCAAGGCCGCGCTTCCCCGCATTGATGAGAAGGTGGCGGAGGTGACGAAGGCGCTCGAGTCGCTCGACAAGGCGTCGCGGCGCACTGACGCGGACACCGGCGTACTGCTCGGGAAGATGGTCGAGGACGTGGCCAGCCTGCGCGGTCAGCTCGAGACCTACGTCTACCAGCTCAACGAGATGCAGACGAAGCTGGCGACGGTGCAGGAGGAGACCGAGAAGCGGATCGTCGCGCTGCAGGGGCCGGAGGCGGTGAAGGCCGCGGAGGCGCGCAAGAAGCTCGACGAGGTGGAGCGGCCGACGGATCCGAAGGCGTTCCTCGCGCTCGCCGTCTCGAAGGTGAAGGACGGGGAGCTGGTCGTCGCGCGGAAGCTGTACGACGAGTTCTTCAAGAACTGGCCGAAGAACGCGCTCCGCGGCGAGGCGCACTTCGGCATGGGCGAGGCCTGGTATGCCGAGAACAAGTGCCGCGAGGCGCTGTTCGAGTACGGCAAGGTCATCCAGGAGTACGCGAAGACGAAGTCCGCGCCCGATGCGCTGCTCCGCTCGGCAGATTGCTTCTCCAAGCTGAAGATGAATGCCGAGGCGAAGCTTGCGCTCGAAGAGGTCGTGAAGAGCCACCCGAAGTCGGCCGCGGCGACGACGGCGAAGGCCCGGCTCGCCGAGCTCGAGAAGGGGGCGAAGAAGGCTGCCCCGAAGAAGAAGGGACGCTGACCATGCGGGGCCTCCTCGTACCCTCGGCACTGGCCGCCCTCATGCTGGGGCTGTCGCCAGCCCTGGCGTCGGCGGAGGAGAAGCCGCTGACCATCCTCTTCACCGGCGACAACGGGGGCGAAGTCGGCCCGTGCGGTTGCAAGCACGTCCCCACCGGCGGACTGGCGCGGCGCAAGAGTCTGGTCGAATCGACCCGGAAGAACGGCCCGGCGCTGGTGGTGGACTCGGGGAATGCGCTCTTCCAGCACACCGGCGTCCCGGTGGACGGTTCCACGCAGCATCGGGCGAGGTTCATCCTCAAGGCGATGGGACAGATGGGCACTGTGGCGATGGCCGTCGGCCCCCGCGATCTCATCGCCGGTCCGGGATGGCTGAAGAAGGAGGCGGAGAAGGCCGGTGTGCCGTTGCTGTCCACGAACCTCGTGGATGCGAAGGGCACGCTCCTCTTCGCGCCGTCGAAGGTCGTGGAGATCGAAGGAAAGAAGGTCGCGCTGATCGGCGTCTCGCCGGAGGGGCCCGTCGGCAAGGACGCGGGCGTGAAGGGGAACCCGGGCGCCTCGGCGGTCAGGGCCGAAGCACGCAAGCTGCGGTCGAAGGCCGACATCGTCGTCGTCCTCGCGGCACTGCCCTATGCGGAGTCGCTCCAGCTCGCCCAGCAGCTCGGCGGAAGCGTCGACTTCATCCTCCAGTCACACGAGAGCCGGGGCACCGGCTCGGCCCAGAAGGTCGAAGGCAGCTTCCTGATGCCGTCCGGAGATCGCGGGCGCCAGGTCGGCCGGCTGGTGCTCGACCTGAGCGGGAAGGGCGCCTTCGTCGACTCGGGCGAGCTGAAGCGCGATCTGAAGACGCTGGAGATCCTCGACGGGCAGATCGTCGAGGTGAAGCGCCGCATCGCTGCAGCGAAGGACGCAGATACGAAGGCACCCCTGGAGAAGACGCTGAAGGCCTTCGAAGCCCGGAAGAACCAGATCGCCTCGCGCGCCTCCACGGGAGACAAGGGGCCAGCCGGCCGGACCATGAACCTGGACTTCGTCGCCCTCGATCCGTCGTTTGGAAAAGGTGACCCGACCCTGGCGGCGGAAGCCCAGCGGATCGACCCGACGGGCGGGCACTGAGGAAGCCACTTGAGATCGGCAGGGGTCGACCGTTATAACCCCCGCTCTTCCCTACACCCGCCAGACCTCCGTCCCCCAGGGGATGGGGAAAGGCGAGAGGACGTGCCACATGAAGTCCGAAATCCACCCGACGTATCCCCCTTCCCGCATCTCCTGCGCCTGCGGCAACGTGATCGAGACCCGGTCGACGCGCGGCTCCTTCAGCGTTGAAATCTGCGCCGCGTGCCACCCGTTCTTCACCGGCAAGTACAAGCTGGTCGACACCGCCGGCCGCGTGGACCGCTTCCGCAAGAAGTACGAGTCTGTCGCTGCCCAGGACAAGATGAAGAAGGGCGCCGAGAAGGCCGAAAAGGTCGCCTCCAAGTCCAAGGCGTAGTCAGCCCTCAGCGCAGTCTCATGCGAGCGGGGTTCCGGTGATCGGGACTCCGCTCGTTGCGTTTCGGCGACCCGGAAAAGGGGACAGGCGGTCGAAAACTAGACGCCGATCGATCTGGCCCTAACGTTTCTCGCGTTCACTCCTGAAGGCGAGGCGAGATGCGAGTCGTCGATCTGAACACTCAGCCGGTTCGGCTGCGGCAGAATTCCCTGCGTGACGCGGAGCACTCGAAGGGTCGCGCGTGGAAGCTCTACCGCGGCGATTCGATCCAGCTCCTCGGACAATTCGAGCCGAACACGTTCGACCTCGTCTTCGCAGATCCCCCGTATTTCCTCTCGAACGGTGGCTTCACCTGCAAGGCGGGCAAGCGGGCGCCGGTGGGGAAGGGCGGCTGGGACGAGTCGCGGGGCGTGGAGCTCGATCACGAGTTCACGATGGAGTGGCTGAAGGCGTGCAAGCGCGTCCTCAAGCCGACCGGGACGATCTGGGTCTCCGGCACCCAGCACGTGATCTTCAACGTCGGCTTCGCCATGCAGCGGCTGGGTTACAAGCTGCTGAACACGGTGACCTGGTACAAGCCGAACGCCAGCCCGAACCTGTCGTGCAGGTACTTCACCCACTCGTCCGAGATCCTCGTGTGGGCCTCGCCGAACGCGAAGGGCAAGCTGCAGCACACGTTCAACTACGCCCGGATGAAGGCGGAGAACGGCGGCAAGCAGATGCGCGACGTGTGGGCGCTGCCGAAGGCAGGTGACGAGGAGCTCAGCGCCGACGGCGAGGGCCGGGTCTGGACCCAGATCAGCCCGCGCAAGGGTGAGAAGGCGCACGGCTCGCACCCGACGCAGAAGCCGCAGGCGCTGCTGGAACGGGTGATCGAGGCGAGCTGCCCAGAAGATGGGCTGGTTCTCGATCCCTTCAACGGCAGCGGGACCACCGGCGTGGCTGCGCTCAAGCTCGACCGGCGCTACGTCGGGATCGACATGGACCCGAAGTACCTCGAGCTCTCGAAGAAGCGGCTCGAAGAATCCGAGCTGCTCAAGCGCGCGCACTGAGGCGCCCCGCCGGGGCAGGCCTCTCACGCAAGCCGGAACACGTCCGCGAGCACGCTCGACTCGCCGAGGCAGCGTTCCGGTGCGGGCGTGTCGTAGACGACCAGCAAGGAGTCGTCCTCTTCGAACCAGGAGTGGAGTGTCATCCCTTCGGCGTGATCGGACTTCTCGCCCCACGGGATGTCGAACAGGGGCTCGAGCGCGCCGGGCTCCTGTCGGCGGAACGTGTCCTCGTCGCGCGGCTTCAGCCCATCGCGCAGGCGGAACAGCCGGCTCGGACCGTCCAGCATCATGGTCGGCCCGGCGAGGATGAGCAGGTCGTCGCCACACCGGCACAGCTCACGAATCCCCAAACCGTCGAGGTGCAGCAGGTGCTTCCGGTACGGCCGTCCGCCCTCGATCGGCCTCGGAACGAGCAGGTTCTCTCCGTGCAGTTCGACCGCGAGCTCGAGGAGCACCGCATGCCCCCGCAATACCGGACCGCGCAGTCCGAGCCACACGCGCTCGTCCGTGACCGCGAGTCCCTCGATGTCGAGCCCGTTGTCCTTGCTGGGGATCGCAAGGAAGGGCGCCAGATGTGGATCGTCTCTCAGCATATCGACCAGCAGCCCCTCAGGCGCGCTGCCGTGATCACTCGGAACCGGGAGCCGGCGCGCCGGGGCCTGCGGAGCGCCCCCGCCAGTCGGCGCGCGAACGTGACCGAGGATGAGGCGGGCTGGCTCCTGCACCACCGTGCCGAGCCGCTCCAGCGCCTTCTCGGCCTTCTTCGGCTTCTTGCGTTTGGCGCTGTGCGAACCGACGAACCAGAGCTCGTCGCGATGGAACTCGATCGCCTCGAGGTCCAACTCCTCCTCCGGATCGGTCAGCACCTCCAGGTAGTCGGACAACGCCAGCCGGCGGTGGTCGCCGTAGACGTGGGGGCCGGTCGGGGACACCTGCTCCAGGTACGCCCGTTCATCCGAGGCGAGCCACAGTGATCCGTCGCGACCGCGTGCCGCCGCGGAGAGATCGCCCGGCACGTCCTCCGCGCCGGGGGCGAACTTCAACAACACGCGTCCGAGGAGCTGTCCGTTTCTCATGAGCCCCCGATCTCACGCGGACCGGGCCGCTACGCCCCGTTCTTCTTCAGCACGCCGTCCACGACCTGACGGGCGATCGGGTGATAACGCAGCGCGAAGCGGTCGAAGATCCGGCGCGCCTCGGCGCGGGTGTCGGAGCGCCTGGCCAGGGCAACGTACAGCGGCTTGAGGTACTTCATCCGCCCCACGCTCCCGAGGACCTCTTCGCTTCGCGCGGTGACGTCGAGGCCGGAGTCCAGGGCCAGCTCGAGCCACGACACCAGCACCTCCATGTTGGTCGAACGCGTGAGTCGGCCGCCGCGGTCGAGCGCGTCGCACAGTTCACGCGAAGCCGGCCGCGGGACCGATTCGAGGTAGAGCTGCCACTCGGTGGGTGTCCACTGCTGTGCCTGGGCCTCCGGCGGCGGCCGGGCTCCGAGCGCCTCGACCGCCTCGAGCCGTGTGGAGCGGGCGCGCGGCGCATTCGCCGGGATGCCCTCTCCGTCGATCCACGCGCCCGCGTCTACCGCGTCGAGCGCAGCGGAGAGCTCCCGACGGGCGAGCTCGAGGAACTGGTCGGTGGTGATCGACTGGAACCGGAACGTCTCGATGTAGCGCTTGAGGAAGCGGTCGAACGCGTCCCGTCCCGCGGCCTGCTCCAGCGCCAGCAGGAACAGGAAGCCCTTCTCGTACGGGACCTGCGAGTACGCGTCGTCCGGATCGACGCCGTCGAGGTTCGTGCGCAGCCGCGTGAGCTGCGGCCGCTCGCTGAAGCCTTCGATGGCGCTCTCCAGCGAACGCCGGCCGAGCGCACTATGGAGCGCTGCCATGTCGTCGCCTTCGAGCACTTCGAGGATGCGCCGCTCGGCGTAGACGGTGAAGCCCTCGTTCAGCCAGAAGTGCTCGGCGTTCGAGTTCGTCACCAGGTTGCCGGTCCACGAGTGCGCGAGCTCGTGTGCCACCACGTTCACCAGCGACCTGTCGCCGGCGATCACCGTCGGGGTGAGGAAGGTGAGCCGCGGATTCTCCATTCCGCCGTACGGGAACGAGGGGGGCATCACCAGCAGATCGAAGCGCTCCCAGTCGTAGGGTCCGAACAGCTTCTCCGCGGTGGTGAGCATCTTGTCGGTGTCCGAGAACTCGGAGGCCGCCTTCTCCACCATCGCCGGCTCCGCCCACACCCGCGAGCGAGGGCCCAGCTCACGCGAGGCCAGGTCGCCGACGGCCAGCGCGAAGAGGTACGGCGGGATCGGCTGGGGCATCTCGAACCGCTCGAGGGCGCGCCCACCTTCCTCGCGACGATCCCCTGAGCGCGCCGCCATGACGGCGCGGAGGGTGGAGGGGAGCTCCAGCTCGGCGCTCCAGGTGATCCGGATGCGCGGCGTGTCCTGCAGGGGCACGACCGAACGCGCGTGGATCGCCTGGCACTGGCTGAACAGGAAGGGGTGCTTGCCGCCCGCGGTCTGCGCCGGCTCCAGCCACTGCAACGCGGAGGCAGTGGGGGAGGTGACGTAGTGGATCCGCACCTCGCGCGTGTCGGCCGGGAGATGGAGTCGAAGCCGTGCGCCCATCACCCCATGCGACGGCGCGAGCTCCCACGGAACCGCTCGGCCTTCGCCGGCATCCACCGACTGGATGGTCAGCTCGCGGGTGTCCAGATCGAGCGCTCCCGCTGCCGGCGCGCGGAAGCGGAGCGTCGCGACCGCGTCGATCATCCGGCGGTCGAAGTCGATCTTCGCCTTCCAGTCGAGGTGCGCGACTTCGGGCTGGGAATCGTCGTTGTACGAGTGCGGATCGAGCAGGGCCATGTCGGCTCCTCAGTCTTCGGAGATGGGAACGCCGGCTTCGGCGAGAACGCGCAAGGCGTTGGTGGTCTCCACCACGCCTTCGCGCATGCGGTAATCGAAAGTCATCCGGCCATCGACGAGCTGGTCGCGGAAGTGGACGTTGCGGACCTTCGCCCAGGGCGCGTCGGCGAGCGCGGTCAGCGCGAGGTCATGCGTGGTCACCGCGCCCATCGCGCCGGTTTCGAGCAGCAGCCGCAGGAGCTCGCGCGAGGCGATCTGCCGCTCCCGGGTGTTGGTGCCGAGGAGGATCTCGTCGAGCAGGAACAGCGCATTGCCGTTGGCTGCGCGCGCCGCCTCGAGGACGTCGCGGATGCGCTGGACCTCGGCGTAGAAGTAGGAGACGCCGCGCTCCAGCGAGTCCTTCACGCGCATGCTGGTCGCGATGTGCAGCCGGGAGATCCGCAGCGCCTGCGCGCACACGGGCGCGCCGCACAACGCGAGCACGGCGTTGGCCCCCATCGCCCGGAGCATCGTGGTCTTCCCGCTCATGTTCGAGCCGGTGACGATCAGCGCGGACCGTGGCTCGGGCAGGGAGACGTCATTCGGCACGGGTTTGTCGAGCAGCGGGTGCCCAAGTCCCTGCGCCGTGTACACCGGGCCCTCGTCGGCGATCTCCGGGAACGGGAACTCCGGGTGATCGAAGGCGAAGCCGGCGAGGCTGGAGAGCGCCTCGAGCTCGGCGAGCGCTTCGAACCAGCCGCGCACCTGGTGGCCGTGCTCCCGGCGCCAACCCTCGAGCGCGAACATCCAGTGGATGTCCCAGAGCAGAAGGAGGTTGAGGATCGCCGCCATCTGACCCGACTGACGGACCTCGGCGAAGGAGAAGCGCCGGGAGAAGGAGCGCAGCCGTGCGGAGACGTTCTGCCCGTCGCCCGCCTGGAGCGGCCCCAGCACCCGCTGGAGCAGGGGGGCCTTGAATGGCTGCCCCTCCACCACCGAGAAGGTTCGATCGAAGCGGACGAAGCCGCGCTCGCCGAGGGAGAGCTGCTCATAGAATGCGGCGATCGACTTACGGGTGAGGGCGAGGACGCCGGCCATTGCCGCGACAGGCAGGGCCCAGGCCGCCGTGGAGATGAACTCCAGGCGCCCGAGGACGAACAGCACCAGCGTCGTGGATGGAAGGATCCACGCCAGCGGTCGGGCCCAGCGGATGTCCTGCAGCCACGGCCCACGCTCCGCCCAGGCGACGAAGCGCATCGGGTCGACGCGCGCCTGCGAGGCGAGCCGGCTCTCGACCAGCAGGTCCTGGCGGAAATCGAGGCTCGGAGTCAGCTCGCGAATGGCCTCCTGCCGCTGTCGGATCTCCTGGGGTGGCGCCGCCTCCGAAAGCCACGCGGCGAGCCGCTCCTCGCCCGCGCGCGTGGCGCTCTCGTCGATGAGCTGGAACAGTGACCCTTGACCGAACACGTCCAGGTCCGCTGCGTACAGATGGTTCGGCGTGAGGAAGCGCTCGCCCCGTTCGGTGAACTCGTGCCAGCGCCCTTCGAGCCGCGCCAGCCCGCGGGCGTTGAGGGCAGCGCGGACCTTCGCCCGATCCTCGTTCAGCAGCACCCGGTGATGGATGACCGCCATGATGACGTAGGCGATCAGGGATGCGAGCGCCGCCCACCATCCCCAGGTCGGCAGGCGGTTGAACAGGGTGAAGCCGGCCAGGGCCAGCGCGGCGATGAAGGTCACACCGCGCCCGTTGGCGAGCAGGGCTGCTTGCCCATCCAGTCGCTTCTGCGCTGCCTCGGCGTTCTTCCGCCGCTCTTCGTATGCGGCCCGTGCGTTCATCCGGCGCGAACCTGCCACCATCGGCGGGGTCGGAACAGGAAAGAAAGCAGCATCGACGGGAGGATGGATTGGCGGTAACTCCCGGCCCTGATGTCCTCACCGCTGCGTGAATTCAGGGATCTCCGCTTCTTCATCGGCACGCGCTTCGTCGTGACCCTGGCCACGCAGATCCAGTCGGTGGCGATTGGCTGGCAGGTGTACCAGCTCACGAAGGACCCGCTGGCGCTCGGTTACGTCGGGCTGGCTCAGTTCGTCCCGGCGATGGCGCTGGCGCTGGTGACCGGGCACGTCGCGGATCGCATCGATCGCCGGCGCATCCTGATGGTCTGTTACGCGCTCTTCGCGGTGGTGGCGCTCACCTTCGCCGGGATGGCCCAACTGCTGGACGTGCCGCTCCTGTTCTTCTACGCCGTCGTCGTGGTGCTCGGGATCGCCCGTGCCTTCGTGGGGCCGGCGGGGCAGTCCTTCATCCCGCAGCTCGTGCCGGCCGAGCACCTCCAGCAGTCGCTGGCGCTGGGCTCCAGCGCGTTCCAGGTCGCGACGATCGTCGGGCCCTCGGTGGGTGGGTTGATCCTGTCCGGCTTGAGCCTGACGAGCGTGTACCTGCTGTGCGCCGTCCTCTACGTGCTGGGCATCGCGTTCACCCGCGCGATGCGCCCTCGCCCGGTCACGGGGGAGCGCAAGTCGGTCTCCAGGTCGGAGCTGCTCGGCGGAATCCGGTACGTCTTCCAGAACCGGATCATCCTCGGCGCGATCTCCCTCGATCTGTTCGCGGTGTTGCTGGGCGGCGCGGTGGCGCTGCTGCCCATCTTCGCGCAGGACATGCTGAAGACCGGCCCCTGGGGCCTGGGTGTGCTGCGCAGCGCGCCGGCGGTCGGCGCCTTCGCGATGGCCCTGTACCTCGCGAGGTTCCCCCTGAAGCGGCACGCCGGCGCCATCCTCTTCGGCTCGGTGGCCGTGTTCGGCGTCGCGACGATCCTCTTCGGCCTGTCGAAGAGTCTCGTGCTGTCGGTCGCAGCGCTCACCGTGCTGGGCGCGGCGGACATGATCAGCGTCGTGCTTCGAAGCACCGTCGTGCAGCTCGCGACCCCGTCGGAGATGCGCGGCCGGGTCAGCGCGGTGAACATGGTCTTCATCGGCGCGAGCAACGAGCTGGGTGACTTCGAATCGGGCGTCACCGCCCGGTGGTGGGGCGCAGTGGCCGCGGTCGTCGTCGGCGGGGCCGGAACCATCGGCATCGTCGCGCTCTGGGCCTGGCTGTTCCCGGACCTCAGGAGAATCCAGCGGGTGGAGGACGCGCTGGCGGAGCCCTCCGAGTCGAAGAAGGAGGCGGGAACGGCCTGAGTTCGATCAGGATTCGACCGAAAGTTACACAACCGTTTCATTCAAACCGACCGAAAGCAGAACATGTGCACCAGAATCGGTCATGGCGTGCGCGTTCATGTAAGTACGTGAAATCACGCATGAATTGTCGAATGACGCAGTGGGTCTGTAACGCCGCTCTGCATTGGTCGGAGTCTTTGTGCCGAATTGTCCGCCAGAAGGCACTCAAGTGAATTCAGGTGCTTAGCGATGGTTTGAATCTTGCTCATGTCCTCCGCCGATTCGCTCACTCCGAGGACAACTTTGACGAGATTTTCGAGGATCGGAACCGTGGCGCTGGGCCTGGCAGTCACCTTTGGGTCATTCGGCTGTGGCGGTGAGCCGGCCGGGGTCGACGCCAGCGACGTCACCAGGGTCGAGAGCGAGGTCGTTTACGGCACGGACAATCGGACGGATGTCTACGCCCATTCGGACGCCAACCTGCGCACCCGCGCGCAGGCGTCGACGGTCGCCCTGATGTCCGCCAGCGACATCAACACCAGCAACCCGAACAACGTCACCTTCAACTCTTTCACGCTCGGGGCGGCGTACGACCTGTGCTCGACCGAGCGCTTCCGCAACGATCCGACCGCGGCCTTCTGCTCCGGCACTCTGATCGACGATGACCTGGTGCTGACCGCAGGGCACTGCATCACCTCCGCCAGCGATTGCTCCAGCACCCGGTTCGTCTTCAACTACTACCGGACCAGCTCGACCGCGTTGCAGACGGTCACCACCGCCGACATCTTCCGGTGCGCGGAGATCGTGGTCCGCCGCGAGACGAACACGCTCGACTACGCGATCATCCGCCTCGATCGCTCGGCCACGCCGCGCTTCGATCCCGCGCCGGTGCGCCTGACCAACACCGCGATGACCGTGAACCAGAACGTCGCGGTGATCGGCAGCGGCAGCGGTATCCCGTTCAAGATCGACTCGGGCGGCAAGGTCCGCGACGCCCGCGCCAGCACGCTCGACTACTTCGAGGCCAGCACCGACACGTTCGGCGGCAACTCAGGCTCCGGCGTCTATGAGACCAACAGCCACAAGGTCGTCGGCATCCTGGTGCGGGGTGACACCGACTACCGCGCGAACGGCAGCTGCAACGTCGTCAACGTCTGCAGTGAGACCGGCTGCGGCGGCGAGGGCATCACCTACGTGTACCCGGCGCTCCAGGCCTACTGTGCGGCCAACGCCAGCGCCCGCCTCTGTGGTGACCCCGAAGAGCCGACCGACCCGACCGATCCTACGGATCCCACCGACCCGGGTGAGCCCCAGACTGTCGTCGAGAACCTGAGCGGCACCGTGGCCAGGAATGAGGCGAAGGACTTCGGCCCGTTCGCGGTGATTCCGGGCTCCTCCTTCGAGGTGGTCATGAGCGGCTCGGGTGACCCCGACCTGTACGTCCGCTTCGGCAGCAAGCCCTCCACCACCGCCTATGACTGCCGCCCGTACAAGTCGGGCGCGAACGAGACCTGCACCCTGACCGTGCCCTCGAACGTCACCAGCGCGTACGTGATGGTGCGCGGTTACGCCGCCGCGAGCTTCAGCCTGCGGGTGACGCGTACGACCGCTGGTGCCAGCACCCCGACCGACCCCGGCACGCCGACGGATCCGGGAACTCCGACGGAGCAGACCGTCACCGTCTCCGGCAGCGTTGCGAAGAACGAGCTGCGTCAGCACGGCGCGTTTGCGGTGGTGCCGGGCTCCACCTTCCGGGCGGTGATGAGCGGTTCGGGTGATCCGGATCTCTACGTCCGGTTCGGCTCGACGCCGTCCACCACGGCCTATGACTGCCGCCCGTACCTCAACGGCGCCGCCGAAGAGTGCACTTTGACCGTTCCCGCCGGCGTGAGCCAGGTCCTCGTCGCGGTGCGCGGCTACAGCGCCGCGAGCTACAGCGTCCAGGTGACGCACACCGCGCCGTAGCCGAAGCGGGCCCGTTTCGGCCTGTAAACAACAGTCGGGCCGAATTGTGGATAATGCGTGGACCTACCTTTTTCGAGGTCCACGTTGCCGCCTCCCATCCGTCCGGGCTCCCCGCAAGCGCCGAAGATTCCCGCTTCAGAGATCGCACCGACCCCGGCAACGCGTTCGACGCCCGAGGTCGGTGCGCCTGTTTCGGGCGACACCTGGTCGCCGCGAGACACCGCAGGGGCGCCCGTCAGGAATGAGGTCGCCACCGGGATCGCCTCACCCATCGAGCGCATCGCGGGGGCGGAAGGGATCCCGTCCTCGGAGTCGCTGGAGGCGCCGCTAAGAGAGCTCGAGTCCCTCGTCGATGCGTCGACCGGCGTGTCATTCAGGAAGCGCTCGTGGGATCGCCTCTCCAGCGAAGAGAAGACGCACCTCAAGACCCTCGGCCACGACGGCGCCTCCTGGGACGCGTTCCGCGGGGGCGATCTCTCACGCTTCCCGGCGACGTTCGGCGTCGCGTTCCAGGACCTGAGCGGAGCGCAGAAGGAGGCGGTCTCCGGGCTGGGACTCGATGCGGCGAGCTGGAACTCGGAGCGCGCGCTGCATCTGGACATCCAGGAGAACAAGGACATCCGCACCACCTTCGTGGACCTGCTCAAGAAGGGCGGGGTGATCACCGAAGCCGACGTGCGCCAGAAGCTGATCCCCGCCGCGCGCGACTGGGGCGTGGAGACCCAGAGCGAGAAGCGCGCGCTGCTCTACCTGGTCGACTTCCACGGTCATCGCTTCTCCGAGAGCGCCCGCCGCGCCGTGCGCGATGACCTCAACCGGCACAACGCGCTGGACCAGGTCGCCGGCGGGTTCAAGAGCTTCGGCTGGAACGCCTCGATCGCCCCCGAGTCGGAGAAGGCGTGGAAGGCGGACGCGAACGGAGAGCCGATCGTGGTGAACGACGCGAGCGGAATGTCGCCGACGCTGGTCCGCGATCTCGTCCGCGTCACCTCGCCCGCGGATGTCCGCGCCGCCCTCTCGCAGGCCCGGCTCGAAGGCATTCCGGTGAGCATCGCCGGACGGCGCCACAGCATGGGCGGACAGACCACTGCGCCCGGGGGCATCCAGCTCGACATGCTGGGGATGAACCGGATGTCGCTGGCGCCCGACGGGAAGACCCTGAAAGTCGAAGCCGGCGCGACCTGGGCACAGGTGCAGCAATACCTCGTGCAGCACGGGCGCGCGGTGAAGGTGATGCAGACCTCCAACATCTTCACCGTCGGCGGCTCCCTCTCGGTGAACTGCCACGGGCGGACCCCGGGTGAGCCGCCGCTCGCCAACTTCGTGAAGTCGGTGAGGGTGATGACCGCGAACGGCGAGGTGAAGACCTGCAGCCGCACCGAGAACCCGGACCTGTTCCGTCACGTGCTGGGCGGGTACGGCCTGTTCGGGGTGGTGCTCGATGCCGAGCTCGAGACCACCGAGGACGTGCCCTGCCGGATGGACGTCGAGGTGATCAAGGCCGAGGACTACCCGAAGCATTTCGCCGAGGCCCTGAAGGACCCGACTGTCCAGCTCGCCTACGGCCGACTGAACCCCACCCTGAAGGGCGACGCGCTCCTGCACGTCGTGCGGAAGGACGATTCGGTGGAGATGGGGAAGGGCTTCTCTGCGACCGAGAACCGGTTCACCACCCTGGGCAAGGCCGCGCTCGAGGCCTCGAAGCTGGGGCCGGAGGCGCTCGAGGTGCGCTGGTGGCTGGAGAAGATGGGGAAGGGCAAGGCGACCACCGCGAGCCTCAACTCGTTCATGTCTCCCAACGTCGACCTGCTCCGACAGTTCTGGTTCAACGAGGGGAAGAAGACAGACATCCTCCACGAGTACTTCATCCCGCGGGAGGGCTATCAGGCGTTCGTTGACGGCCTGCGCGAGGTGCAGGAGCGCAATGGGATGAACACGGTGAACCTGACCCTTCGCGACGTGGCGAAGGACGAGGACACCGCGCTGCCCTACGCGAAGAAGGACGCGTTCGCGTTCGTCCTCTACTTCAACCAGGAGCTCACGGCGGAGGGGAACCAGAAGCAGGAGGCGCTCACGCGTGACCTGATCGATCTCGCCAACCGGTGCGGCGGGACTTTCTACCTGCCTTACCAGCTCCACTACACGCCGGAGCAACTGCGTCAGTCGTACCCGGAGGTCGACGCGTTCTTCGCGGAGAAGAAGCGGCTGGATCCCCAAGGCCTCTTCAACAACACATTCTTCGAGAAGTACGGGCCGAAATCCTAGTACCTCGAAACCGTGAATGTGACCGGTTCAAGCAGCAGCCTGGAGTGAGACCGCCGCGGTCGGGTAGGCGCGGCGCGACTTCAGGCGCGCCTTATCGACCGTGAACATCCACTGGATGCGCTCGCCGCTCTCGCTACGCTGGCGGTTCCAAGCAGCGATCTCTCGTCCCGCTCGAGTGCGACTGAGGCTTGCCCCGCGTCACTCGGCCGGGCATGCGTCCGCCCCGAACACCGCGAAAGCGCTCACCGTCACCTTGTTCGCCTTATCGACCAACGAGACACGCGCCGCCGCTCGGCCGTGGAAATACGAATAGAGGGCCCGCGGGTGCATCGCGGCAATCACTGGGCGCATACGTGGCTTTTGCCGCTGAAAGCTTCCGCGCGAACGCCTCCGCCGGTGCATAGCGCCACAACTCGACGCCGAAGGAATCGCCGTCCTCTAATTCACGTTCCGCCGGCTCGATCCATCGGACGTAGAGGACGCCGCTGTCGAGCCAGGCGTAGACGGGCTCCTCTTCGAACTCGAGGGTTTCCTCGAGGTGGCGCAGCGCTTCGCCCGTGGGCATCTGGCCACACGGGCAC
Organism: Myxococcaceae bacterium; assembly: GCA_049589315.1. Taxonomy (GTDB): domain Bacteria; phylum Myxococcota; class Myxococcia; order Myxococcales; family Myxococcaceae; genus JBAWAM01. Next base: position 3,929 of record JBAWAM010000328.1, on the reverse strand, counting down.
TCCTCGAACTCGCAGAACGCTCTGCGCCCCCGCCAGCGCAGTCCCTCGACTTGATCGAAACGAACCAGGTAGACGCCACCCATTCCCGAGCCGATGGAGGGAGTCCACAACGCCCACGACCCGTTGAAGGTCAGGCGTCGCCCTCGTGAGTGCTGCTCGAGCGCGCAGATTTCGTTCGGGGACTCGAGGCAGTCGAGTTGGCGAAGGTAATCGTCGAGGACGTAGCCTCCTGACGGAACCGGCGGAGTTGCGGCAAGAAAGACGCTCGTGATGAGCACGGTGAGGCTGACGGTCATCGGCTGGCCCTCGTTTCGCGGCACAGCGGCCGCACATCGGCACTGAATGCAAGCCGGGATCCGGACCTGACACTCGCTCCGGTTCCTTAAAAAATCCGATCAGCCGTTCCCACTCACCGGAATGCCATGATTCTTCCAGTTTTCCTGCTGCTTGCTGCCGCGCCGTCCCCTGAGCCCTTCCTCGATGCCGCTCGCCAGATCGAGCAGGGCCTCCAGGCGGGAAGTCCCGATGCACTGCGCTCCGTGTTGGACATGGGCGACCTGGCCGAACGCGCCATCCAGGACGTCGACGCGCCTGCCGATTCCAAGAAGGGCTTCATCAAAGGGGCGAGCAAGAACTCCTTCGCGACCAATCTCGCGGCGGCCATTTCCCAGGGCGGGCGGATCAAGCTTCTGCGCCTGGTGGGAGATCCCAGCCGGCCGCGGGCCCTCTACCGATTCCTCCACGCCAATGCAGGCGGCGTGAACTACTACGAGCTGTATCTGGCGCCTAAGGGCGACCGCATCGTGGTGACGGACGTCTTCACGTTCAGCAACGGAGAACGCTTCAGTGAAACGCTCCGGCGCGCCTTTGCGACAGCCGCGGGCCAGGCGAACCAGGGAATCCTGGAGCGGTTGCTCGGGAAGGAACGCGACTACGTCGTCCACGCGGAAAAGATCAAGGCTCTGGCTGCGATGGTGCAGGAAGGGCGTTTCGAAGAGTCGATGAAGGCCTTCGACGCGCTCCCGGCTTCGCTGCGGAAGGACCGGACGCTCCTCGTACTTCGGATGCAGGCGGCGGCGAATCTGTCACCCGAGGTCTCGGAGGCGGCCGTCACGGATTTCGAGCAGGCCTACCCGGGCGACCCTGCGCTCATGCTGTTCTCCATCGATGTGCACTTCAACCGGAAGGCCTTCGATGCCGCGCTCGCGGCGGTCGAGCAACTCGATGCGCGGGTGAAGGACCCGTACCTCCACGTCCTCCGGTCCGGTGTCTACATCGGGCAGAAGAAGTACGAGCTCGCGAAGAAGGGCTGCTTGAAGTCCATGGAAGAGGAGCCGGATCTTGCCGACGTCTACTGGTCACTGGTGACTGTGTCGCTCGCGGCCAAAGACCATTCGGAGACGGCCCGGGTTCTGGACCTGATCGAGAAGCGCTTCAACCTGCAGATCGGCGACCTGACCGCTGAGCCCGACTACGTTGAGTTCGTGAAGTCCGCTGCCTACAAGAAATGGATGAAGAAGCGCGCAGGCTGACTCAAGCACCCAGCATGCGCTCGACGCGTGTGAGGAGCTCCCGAAAACGCCCACTCTGGTATGCCTGGAGCAGGTCGGCGCCGTTGGCCCGTAGGGGCGGTGATGCGGGCGGCGGCGCCAGCAGTTCCTCGCTCAGCACTGCCGTGACCAAGGCGCACTTCCCCTGGAGGATGCGATCCGGTTGGTGACGCTGAGGCCGCGGCCCGGGCGGACCTGCTGGACTCCCTAGATACCGAGGCGATCGAGCCAGACTACTCGTCCTCGCCACCCTCGCCGAATACGTGCGCCGCCTTGCGATCCACGTGGGTTCGCTCGACCCCCTTCTCGGTGGGGGACGCTGCGTCGGCCTCTTCCTGGGTGGCGTAGAGCCGGCCTGCGCTGGAGATCCCCTCGTTCTGCCGAGGGCCCGGGTGCTTCTCGGGTTCCAGTCCCTCCTCTTCACGCTCGACGAGACGACGGCCCTCCCGCTCGTCCTCTTCCCGATTCCCTGACGCGATGGTCGGCTTCGGGTCTGCCATGACGCACCTCCGTAAACGAACGATGCGGACGAGTGCCGAGCGGCGCACGCGCCGCGCCTGAATCGAAGGACCGGCCTGCCCGGCGGACGCCAGGTCAGGCAAGATGGCCCCTTTCTCTTGCGAGGGGGGCTTCAGATGCGACGCATGCTTCGTCTGACCGTGCTGTCCGCCGCCGTGCTCATGGGCGCGGAGGAGGGAAGTTGCGGAGAGGGTGGGGGCGTGGACCCGGTGGCGGTCTGCCCGGTGGACTCGGATGCCGACGGCGACGGCTCGAAGTCCGTTGAGTGCGGCGGCGACGACTGCGACGACAACGACGCGCGTCGTTTCCCCGGGAACGCTGAGATCTGTGACGTCGACCACCACGACGAGGACTGCGACCCGAGCACCTTCGGCATCCGCGACGCAGACGGCGACGACTTCCCCGACGCACGGTGTTGCAACTCCACCCACGACGGATCGCTGCGCTGCGGCAGCGATTGCGACGACCTGGACAACGAAGTTCATCCGATCGCGCCCGACGTATGCGATGGCGTCGACAACGACTGCGACGGCTATCCCGACGACGAGTCCCAGGTATCGTTGTTCCTGGACGCCGACGGCGATGGTCATGGCGTCGGGCCGGCGGCGTTGGTGTGCGCCGGCACCCAGGGCTACTCCACGCTCTCCAACGACTGCGACGACAAGGACGTGGGGCTCTACCCGGGGATGCTCCGCTGCACCGCGAAGATCGGCGAATACGAACTCTGCCAGGACGACGGCACCTGGATGATCGGCTACTGCAACAACGGTCAGCAGGGCCAGTGCATCCCGCAGCCCGGCGGGTGGGGCATCTGCCTGTAGCGGAGCCCGGACACGCGAAGGCCCCGCCCCCGTTTGCGATCCGGGAGAGGGGCCTTCGGTGCTGCCGCGAATGCTCTACTTCTCGCGCGAGGAGATCTTCCGGAGGGCCTTCTGGTCCCGGATGCAGAGGATGCGGCCCACGTTGCCGAGCATCCCGTCGCGCTTCATCTCGTTGATCAGGGTGGATACGAAGGAGCGCGAGGCGCCCACGAGATCCGCCAGGTCCTGCTGGGTGATGCCGCGCAGGTCCATCTCACCGCCGTGCGGGCAGCGCTCGCCGTGGGCCTCTGCCAGCGTGAGCAGCGTGTCTCCCAGCCGGGCCGGGACCTCCTTGAAGGTAAGGCCGAGCACCCGCTTCTGGAGTGCGCGCACGCGCTCCGCATAGGCGCGGATGACGTCGGTGGCGAGGGCGGGACGGGCCTCGAGCTGGGCGCGGAAGTCGCGGCCTTCGATGCTCCACACTTCGGCCTCGCCTGCGGCGATGGACAGCTCCTCGATCGCGGTCCCGTCCGGGCGGAACAGGTCTCCGAAGAGGTCGCCCGGGCGGAGGATGGCGGTCACCGAACGGGTGCCGTTCTTGCCCACCCGCATCAGCCGCACACGGCCCGCCTTGAGCAGGTACACGCGGTCCTGCGTGTCTCCCGGCCGGTAGATCACCGAGTTGTGCGGGAACGTCTCGACCTTGAAGTACCCCTTGAAGTCGAGGACGTCCTGCCCCGGCATCATCTTGTTCATCGTGACCGTCATGCCCGAGCTGGTGGTCTGCATGGGGACGATGACGTTGGAGCCAATCGGACCGAGGGGACGGTGATAGCCGTGCATGGGACTCTCCGGGACAGTGTGCGGTAGCACCCGACCGAGTTCCAAGGTTCGTGCCAACCAGACGACGGTGTGTGCTTTAGGAAAATCCCCCGATTTAACGCGGGTTTACGAAAACAGACTTCCAGCGGCCGTCTTTCCTGTCACCTATCCCGCACGAATCGTTTGAACGACACGTTTCGTTTGAACGAAACGTTCAATTCGCCGCCGAAGTGTCGGG
>JBAWAM010000327.1:0-3058 GCA_049589315.1 Myxococcaceae bacterium | reverse complement strand
AAGTACGCCCGCATCGAGTTTGCCGGCTTCAAGCTGCTCAACGACAGTGAGCTCAACGGGCTGACCGTGGGTAGCTGCGGCAGCAACACCCAGCTCGACTACATCCAGGTCCACCGCGGCACGGATGACGGCATCGAGTTCTTCGGCGGCACCGCCAACCTCAAGCACGCCATCGTCAGCCTGTCCGAGGACGACGGTTTGGACTGGGACTTCGGCTTCAGCGGGAAGATCCAGTTCCTGGTCATCCAGCAGGGCGAAGAGAAGGGCAACAACGGCTTCGAGTCGGACAACAACGAGAAGGAGCACAACGCTGAGCCCCGCTCCGCCCCGCAGATCTGGAACGCCACGCTGATCGGCCGTCCCGTCGGTGGCCCGGAGAAGACCATCGGCATGACCCTGCGCCGCGGCACCGCCGGCAAGCTCAACAACTTCATCGTCCAGGGCTTCAAGAACGGCGCGGTCGACGTCAACAACAGCGCCACCGCCGATCAGTACGCGGCCGGCAACCTGCAGCTGAAGAGCTTCATCTTCTGGGCGAACAAGGGAGCGTCGGACGCCCAGTTCGATCCGATGCTCAATGCCAGCTCGGATGGGACCAATCCGGACAGCACCAACTTCAACGAGTACGAGAAGCTGACGGAGGCCGCCAACAACAGCCAGACGGTCGACCCGATGCTGACCGACGCCACCAACATCACCGCGCCGAACTTCAAGCCGCAGGCCGGTTCGCCCGCGCTGAACGCGGACAAGGTGTCGCCGGTTCCGGCGAGCGACGGCTTCTTCACCCCGGCCCCGTTCATCGGCGCCATGGGTCAGGATGACTGGACCGCTGGCTGGTCGGCGTACCCCGAGGCCTAGTCACAGCTGGAAGTTTCGTCGAATGGGCCTCCTCCGACTTCGGTCAGAGGAGGCTCTTCGTTTTCCAGGGTCATTGCCTCGGCGGGTGCTTCTGAAGTTTCCGCTGAAGTGACCGCCGATGAACCCCCAGCCGCCGCGCTGCCTCGGAGAGATTGCCGCCGCAATCGGAGAGGACCCGGTTGATGTGCTCCCACTCGGCCCGGGCGAGAGACGGCGCCAGGGGTTCGTCCTGGAGCGCCAGCTCGGGTTCGCTCCCGGGGAACAAGGCCTTCAACACGTCGTCGGCATCTGCAGGCTTCGGCAGGTAGTTGGTGGCGCCCACGCGCATCGCCTCGACCGCAGTGGCGATGCTGCCGTACCCGGTCAGCACCACGATTCGGGTGGCGGGATCCAGCTCCTTCAGGGCCCGCACCAGCTCGATGCCGGATCGCCCCGGCATCCGCAGGTCGACCACGGCGAGCTCGGGCGGCTCCGCCTGCGCCACGGCCAGCGCCTCGTCGACGTTGGCCGCGCTTCGGACCTCCATCCCGCGTTCCCTGAAGGCCCGACACATCCGGTTGCGGAGAATCTCGTCGTCGTCCACCACCAGAATCGACCTCATGCGACCTCCCTTGTGCCCGGAGTCGTTGCTCGCTCGTGCACTGGAATCACCAGCGTCGCCGTGGTGCCCTGGCCGGGCGAGGAGCTGAGCTCGAAGCGTCCGCCGACGCTCTCCGCCACGGTCCTCGTCAGGAACAGCCCGAGCCCCATTCCCTGACCCGGCTCGCGCGTCGTGAAGAACGGATCTCCTGCGCGCGCGAGGACCTCGGGGGACATCCCCGGACCTTCATCCCGGACGATGATGCGCCGCTCCGCCCCGGTGCCCTCCACGCGCAGCTCGACGGCGGCGCTGGTCGAGGACTGCAGGGCATTCTTCGCCAGGCCGCGCACTGCCCGCACCAGCGCGCGGCTCGGGCCATTGCAGTACGTGCGGTCCGCGTCGGCCCCGAGCGAGACCTGCACTTGTCCCAGGCTCGACAGCGGCTCGAGCGCCGATTCGATCAGCGCGCGCACGCTGAGCTCCGCATGCGCCTCTCCTGCCGGCTGACCTGCGTCGAGGGCCATCTCGGCCAGCACGACCCGACAGCGTTCGACCTGGCTGCGGATCAAGGCCGCATCCTCCGACTCCTCCTCGCGGCCCGCGCGGTAGAGCCTCTGCTGCAGCTCTTTCGACACCACCGCGATGGTCGAGAGGGGCGTGGACAGCTCGTGGGCAGCTCCCGCCGCGAGGGTGGCCAGCGACGTCAGCCGCTCCTGCCGCGCGCTGCGCTCGCGGGCGACCGCGAGCTCCTCCTCGCGTTGCCGGAGCTCCAGTGACACGCGGTGGACGAAGTAGACGACGAACGCCGCCGCGACCACGAAAGCCACCCACATGCCCTGCAGGTGCATCTGCATCAGCGCGGCGTGCGACAACCGGCCGTCGTGCCACGGCGCTTCGAAGAACAGGGTTCCGAAGCACAGGGCCGAGAGCCCGAGGAGGCTCCACGTCCAGCGCGGCTTCAGCACGACCGCGGACTGCGTGATGTAGACGAGGTAGAGGAAGTTGAAGGGGTTGTGCGCGCCCCCGGAGAGCGACAACAGGACGGTCAGGAGGAGGATGTCCAGACCGAGCACCGCGCCGATGAGCCAGCCCGGGTACGAGGACCGGCCGCGGGACCAGAGCCACAGCGCGACGTTGCTGACGAAGGCGAACGCGATCACCGACGACAACGTCAGCGTGGGGATCTGGAGGTCCGACAGAAGCGCCACCGCAGCAACCGTAGCGGCCTGTCCGGCGGTGGCCCCGAAGCGCAGCAGGACCATCCAACGCAGATTGAGAACGGCGGAGTCCATCGGTCCGGCCTCCTATGCTGGTTCCAACGGGCGCGGTGCAGGGCACCGCGCGAGGTCCGACGTCAGGAGTTGCTGCCGTTGGAGCCGGAATCAGACGATCGCGGTGGGCGATTCACGTAGGACACGACGGGACCACCGCGCTGCGCCGTGGCCCTGTTCCGGGTGGGACCCGTCCCGCGTCGATTCTCCTGCCGCGTGCCTCCCGGGGCCGCGGCGTTCGGTCGCGAGCGTTCGTTGCCTTGCTGCTGCCGTCCGGAGGGGCCGCGGCCGGAGCCGCCGCCATTCCCCGGGCGTGCGGCGCGATCGTCCTGCTGGGGTCGGCCGGAGG
>JBAWAM010000326.1:0-2667 GCA_049589315.1 Myxococcaceae bacterium | reverse complement strand
GCCGGCCCCGCGCTCGTCGGCGTAGCCGAGAAACCAGGGGTACTCGGTGTCGGGCGTTCCGTGGATCGAGACGAACATCACGTCGGGCCGCTCCCAGAAGATGTCCTGGGTCCCGTTCCCGTGGTGGTAGTCCACGTCCAGCACGGCGACCCGGGCAAATCCTCTCGAGCGGAAGAGCTGCGCGGCGAGCGCCGCGTTGTTGAGGAAGCAGTAGCCGCCGTAGGTGCTGTGGCCGGCGTGGTGTCCCGGGGGCCGGCACAGCGCATAGGCACTCCGCTCGCCCTCAGCGACAAGCGCCGCGGCGGTCAGCGCACAGCGGGCTGCGGCGAGGGCGGCCTCCCAGGTGCCTTCGACGATGGGCGTTCCGGGGTCGAAAGAGTAGTACCCCATCTTCCCGTTGATGCCGGCCGGGACGCGATCCCGGCGAAGCCCACGCGCGGGAAAGCCGCTGGGCAGCATGAAGCCCTGCTTTCCGGCGGCAAGCCATTCGGCGTGGGCCGTCCGCAGGAACTCCACGAACCCGGCGTCATGGACCGAATGGAGCAACTCCTGCGGGAACTCGCGCGCTTCGACGACCTCGAGGCCGGCGCGCTGGACGGCCCTCAGGATGATGTCGACGCGCGCGGGCATCTCGAAGGCGGGGACCAACTCACCCCGGTACAGCTCCTTGCCTCCGTCATGGAGGGCGTGCAGTGGCGAATGGACGACTCTCAACGGAAGCTCCAGGGCAGAAGGGCTCGCGGCCATTTGCCGGCAGTTGGAGAAAAGGGCAAGAGAGGGGTCATGTGGCCCGACCGTCGGATTCTGGATCTCCTCGGGATTGAGCTCCCGATTCTACAGGCACCCATGGCTGGCGCGTGCGGCTCCGCGATGGGGATTGCCGTGGCCGGTGCGGGTGGGCTCGGCGCCCTGCCGTGCGCGACCATCGGCCCGGACGAGATACGGGCGGAGTTCGGGGCGATCCGGGCAAGCACCACGCGACCGATCAACGTCAACTTCTTCTGTCACCGTTCCCCCGAGCCCGATGCGGAGCGCGAGCGGAGGTGGCGCGAGCGGCTCGCGCCCTTCTACGCAGAGCTCGGGCTGGACCCTGCTGCCGTCGCGCCCTCTCCGACGCGCGCTCCCTTCGATGCGAGGCTCTGCGCGCTGGTCGAGGAGCTGCGGCCCGAGGTGGTCAGCTTCCACTTCGGTCTGCCCCCTCGCGAATTGCTGGCGCGGGTTCGTGCAACCGGAGCGAAGGTGCTCTCGTCCGCGACGACGGTCGAAGAAGCGCGCTGGCTGGAGGAGGCGGGCTGCGACGCGATCATCGCGCAGGGCGCCGAGGCAGGCGGCCACCGCGGCATGTTCCTGACCGACAACGTCGCAACGCAGTTGGGCACGATGGCGCTCGTTCCGCAGGTGGTCGACGCGGTGCGGGTTCCCGTGATTGCTGCCGGCGGCATCGGAGATGCGCGTGGGATTGCCGCGGCCTTCGCGCTCGGCGCCGCCGCCGTGCAGCTCGGGACCGCGTATCTCCACTCTCCGGAGGCGAAGATCACCCCCGCGCATCGCGAGGCCCTGCGAAATGTTGCGAGCGACGCGACGGCGCTCACGAATCTCTTCACCGGCAGGCCGGCGCGCGGCATCGTGAACCGGCTCATGCGCGAGCTCGGGCCGATCTCGGAGCTCACGCCGGCCTTTCCGCTCGCCGGCGCCGCCCTCGCACCGCTGCGCAAGGAACGCCCGATGGATTTCGGCTCTGTGTGGTCCGGTCAGGCCGGTCGACTGGGTCGAGCATTGCCCGCTGCCGAGCTCACGCGGCGGCTCGCTGAAGAAACGCTGGAGCGCCTCGGCGCCATCAGACGTTGAACCCCCAGCCGGGCTTCCGCACGGCGTTCAAGCTGATCCCGCGGCGCCTGAGTTGGGCGAAGAACGGGCCGGGCGGGACCGCGCGTTCGGGCGGCAAGGCTCCGACCGCCGTGATCTCTCCGCGCGCCAGCATTCGCGCCGCGATCGCCGGCGGCGCCCCAGTGTCGATGTCGACGCCGATGCCCCAGCGCGCGATGCCCGAGGTGTGGACGTCCAGCACCCAGGTGGCCTTCCTGTCACGCTCGAAGCCCTTCACCACCACACGGACGACCTCGTGCTGGCGGAGTGGGCCGATGGGCACGGGCTTCGCCTGGGTCATCGCGACCCGGTTCAGCAGCTCGATGGGCCGCACCTGAACGGGCCCCACCGCGAGCGGCTCACTGGACGCGAGCCCGAGATCGCGAAGGAAGCGCACCTTCTCGAGGAACTCCGGATCGAACGCGATCTTGAAGCTGACGTCGCGCACGCCCTTGTGCCGATAGGCGTCCGGCAGGGTCGCGACCTCCGAATGCAGCGTGTACATCGGCTTCTGCACGCCCACAGGGGGCGGGAACCGGTGCGGACGCTCACCGCTCATCGGCGGCACGAACCTGAGGCTGCCGCCGGTGAACACCGCCGGCTCGAACGACAGCTCCTCCAGGATGGTCTGCAGCGAGTAGGAGACGGGCAGTGCGGGCTTCGAGGCGTAGCGGGTCCTGTCCACGCCGGCGACCCGGATGTGGATCTCCTCCACGCGATCGAAGCGGTCGCTCCCGTCCACCGCCAGGAGATTGGTGATGCCGGGCGCCGCACCCATTCCGAGCAGCGCGAGTCGGCCGG
>JBAWAM010000325.1:0-2337 GCA_049589315.1 Myxococcaceae bacterium | reverse complement strand
CGCAGCGACAGCTCCTCGATGTCCAGGAGCCGGACGTTCACGTCCTGCAGGGCCCGCAGGTACTTCACGCGCGCCTCCGCCTCCGCGAGCGCGAGCGCCGCGATCTCCTTCGACACGGCGTCGTCGGCGTTGCCGACCTCGTCCTTCGCGGCGCCGAGCCGGTCCTTCGCGCGGCGCAGTTGGTCGCGGGCGCGGAGGATGTCGTTCTGCGACTCATCGCGCCGGTCGATGGCGACGGCGAGCTCGTTCTCCGCCTCGAGCAGCTCGATGCGCGTCTCGAAGGGGAGGTCCTTCACCACGCCGTCTGGAACGCGGAGGGCGTACTTCGGTCCGCACGCGGAGGCGAGCAGCGCGAGGCCTGCGAGCGCGGCGCGGAGGAGAAGAGGGGAAGCCTGGAGTTTCATTGAACCGTAGCCTCGAAGGTGGCGAAGGCGGTGCGGCCCGAGGCCAGCTCGGTGCCGTTGACGAAGGTGACCCGGAACTCGCCAGGGACCGTCTCGCCGGACGTGACATCGCGGCGGAAGGTGAGCTCGCCGCGCTGCAGTTGCGGGAAAGAGGTGAGGGGATCGTCGAGGACGCTCCGGGAGATCGTGCCGCGCTGGCTTCCCCCGGGGGTCAATGAGGCGAGGTCGAACGTCTGGTTGGCGTCGATGCTGGTTTCGGTCAGGTCCACCGACACGCGCAGCACCACGTCCTCGCCCTCGCCGCGAGGCTGGAGGAAGCGGATCGAGAGGTCGTTCTCGTTCTTCACGATGTCGACCTTCCCGTACCGGAGGTCGATCACCTCGGACAGACTCCCCTCGACCACCCGGTCCTCCGGTCCACACCCGGAGAAGATCAGGAGCAGCATCAGCGCCGGCAGCAGCCGACTGCCGACTGCCAACTGCCAACTGCCGACCGCCGTCCTCACTTACACGCCCTCCACTCCGGATCCACCTCCGGCCCCGCCATCGCCGCTTCGCCCTTCAGCACAGCCAGCTCGCGGCGTGCGCCCTCGACGTCTCCGAACCGGCAGCGGAGCGCGGCCAGGTTGGCCCGGGCCTTCTCGAAGGTGGGATCCGAATCGAGCGCCCGGCCGTACGCGGCCCGCGCGCCCATGGCATCGCCGGAGAGGAGCATTGCCAGCCCCAGCCCGTTCCAGGCCGACGCGCGGCTGTCCTCGAGCTCGGTGGCGCGACCCAGCGTGAGCTGCGCCTGGAAGAGCTGACGGGCCTCGAGGTACGCCACGCCGAGCGCCTCCATCGACCCTGCGTCCTGCGCCTGCGCGGCCTTGCGCTTGAGGTCTTCGATGGTCGGCGCCACCGGCTTCGGCTGCGCGGCGGCGATGGGCGACTTCACGTTGTCGGTCTTGCTGCGGCAACCGAGCACCGCCGGGGTGAAGACGTCCAGCGACTCGGCGCGCGAGAGGCACGCCTGGAACGCGCTGTCCGCGCGCTCCTTCACCGGCGCGACCTGCTCCTTCACCGCGGCGCGGAACTGCTCGACCTCCGCCGACGACAGGCCTTCGGGCAACGGGCTCGCCTCGACGGTGTCCGCGAGGTGCTGGTACGCGAGTCCCAGCTTCCACAGCGACGCCACCGCGTACTCGGCCGAGCCCATCGACGAGGACTGGGTGTACAGGCCTTCGAGCTGCTGCAGCATCGCGACCTTCTGGTCGACCGCGTCGGCCGACAGCGCGCGGAACTGCTTGTGGAGGATCTCCGCGAGGTACCAGATGCCCTTCGCGGTGTCCTCGGTCTGTCCGTTCGGACCCTGGGCGATGGTGGTCAGCGTCTGGATGAGCGCATCCGGCGCGTCCTTGCTGCCGGAGGTCGCCTGGACCTCGGCCAGCACTGCGCCCGCCTCCGAGGCGTGCTTGTTCAGCTTCAGGGCCTGCTCCGCCGCGGCGCGCGCCTTCTGCGGCTGCTTCGCCTCGAGCCACGTCTTCGCGAGCAGGGAGAGGACCTCCGCCTTCCGTCCGGCGGCGACGTCCGCGGCGCGCTCGAGGTCCTTCACCGCGCCGGCCCAGTCGCCCAGCGCCATGCGCAGCTTCGCGCCGGAGATCCAGCCGTCCAGCGCCTGCGCGTCTGCGCCCAGCTTCTGTCCGATCTGCTCGTAGTAGCCCGCCGCGTCCTCGAACCGCGCGGCCTCGGCGGCGTTGCGTCCCAGCGCCAGCAGCACCGGCGTCACGTACTGCGACTTCGGGTACTCGGTCACGAAGCGCTGGCCGATCTCGAGCTGCTTCTGGAAGTCGCGCTTCTCGCGCGCGGCGGAGAACGCGCCGTACATCGCCTTCTCGCCGATGTCGGTGCCCTTGTTCTCTCCGGCCACCTTGACCAGGCCCTCCACCACGTCGCC
>JBAWAM010000324.1:0-2398 GCA_049589315.1 Myxococcaceae bacterium | reverse complement strand
GCGCGGGGGTACTCACATGTCGAAGCATCGGTTCTCGTCGCACACAGTCCTGGTCGCAATCCTCGCTGGCCTCGGGTGCGACCTACCGCGAGCGGTTGAAAAGGTCGTGGTCGCTCCGGAGCCTGCGGGCGCTCACTGCGCCCATGGAGGCGTCCGAATCACGGATGCGGACGGGGCGGTTCAGTATGCGTGCAACGGCGCGCCCGGCGCTGACGTGCAGATCGCCTCGGAGCCCGAGGGCACGAACTGCCCCAACGGTGGACTCAGGGTGACGGCAGCGGATGGCGCCGTCTCCTATGTCTGCGCGGCCGAAGCGGAGAGGCCGATCGCGGCGACGCTCTGCCCGGGGTCCACCTTCGCCCATGCGCCCGGAGGAGCAGGCATGTTCATGCAAGTCGACGGCGACTTCCCCATTCAGGGGAGCGCCTTCGCCCCTGAGGTGAATGGATATCCGGCCATCGAGGGTGCCATTCGGGTCGCGGCGATCTGCCATGGCTTCGAAGCAGTCACGTCCGGGGGAGCGATCACGGGTCGGCCCCTGCACCGACCGTTCACCGTGGTGACCGCGCTCGACCGGGCCGCGCCGCTGCTGCTGCAGGCGCTGGACGAGGCGCGGCATCTCCGGGTCCACATCCGCGTCCTTGGCGTGAACCCAGAGGGCGGGAGGACCCTGTCCGCGCGGGTGGAACTCGAGAACGCAACCCCGGTGCTCGTCGAACAGTTCGTTGCCCCCGATCCAGAGCAGCCTGAAACGAACAAGGCCTGGGTCCGACTCGCGCTGATCTATCAGCGGTATGAGTACGCGACTTTGGGGCCAGAGGGGGTGCATGTGCAGTCAGCGCAGCCCTCGTTCACTCCGCTCGAGGCAGCGACGCCCTGCGCCCCCGTTCAGACGGATCGCGATCCGATGATCGCCCTCCTGAAGGTGAACGGTTCGGAGGTCCCCGGATCCTCGAAGGACCCATCCCATCCGGGATCAATCGACGTACTCGGCACGTGCCTCCGCATCGAGCGTGGGTACTCAGGCGGCTCGCTGACCGGCAAGACCAGCCCGGGCCCTCTGGTCCTGGTGAAGCCGCACGACTCGGCCAGCCCAGCGATCCAGCAGGCCATCCTGGAGAACCGGATCGCGGAGCTCACCTTGAAGTTGCGACAGCGCGACCCAACCACCGGAGCATGGGAGGAGCCCTTCGAAGAAGAAGTGCGGATGGGACGGGTCCTCGCATACGAGCAGTTCCTCCTGGACGGCACCCGCATGGAGCGGGTCCAACTGGGCTACAGCTCCCTCCGGCAGACCTGGCTGGAGGGCTCCGTGACCTGGGAGCTGACTTCCAACTCGCCTTGAGCCCATGAGCGCCCTGCCCGCCGGGTTCTATTCCTCGAACATCTCGTGCGATGCGATCGCGCCGCCGCGGGCGATAATCCCCCGCCTGAGAATGCTTCCGATCGGGTGAAGCAGCGCGGCGTAGCGCGGGGCGCCGGTGCGGGTGGCCACGACGGCACTGGAGAGCACCGAGTGCGCCTTTACCTGGATGATCTCGGGGAACTCCGCGTGCGTGAGACTCGACCGCTCCGTGTGACCCGCCAGGTTTGGCCATCCGCGCCGAACTCGCCGAACAGCGGCACGCAACCCTCGTCCATCGCGCGGATCGTGGGCCGGCCGATGTGCGCAAAAACGAGGTGCTGCACACGCGCGGCACGCGCCTTCTCCGCGACCTCGGTCGCCGACGCGTGACCGCCGACTCGCCCGCGGAACCAGATCCGCCGATTCCATCCAGCGGCTTCGGCGAAGAGCAGGTCGAGCTTCGTGGCCCAGACCGGGTACTCGAGGAACTCGGGCGCCCAGCCGACCCGCGCCTGTGGCACCTCGATGAGGTACCCGAACGCGGGGTGGTTCGTGTGCACCACCGGCTTCGGAGTGATCCGCAGCGCGCCCTTCTGGAACGAGCGAACCCCTGCTTCGAGCGGTGAGCCACGCAGACGTCGTCGTATCGCCGGCATCAGTTCAGCGCGTTCGTCGGAGACGAGCCAGGCATCGAGCTCTCCCACCTGCATGTCCGCGCCACCGTCGATCATGACGCGCGTCTTCCCGAGCTCGATCAGCAGACCGGCCGGCGCGTAGCGTGGCGAGTTCATCGCGCCTACGCCGAGCAATGTGCACCGGAGCGGGTGCGGTGCGACGGGGCCTGTCATCCCCTCACACTATCGCCGGCGATAGCGCCGCTATCCCAGGCGATGGTGAGCGGCGCTGGCAATGCAGCTGCTCATGATGCGCCGTGCGTTCGCAATCAAGCGGCGCAACTGCACGGACAAACACATGAATCGCGTCATTGCGTCCCCTCCTGCCGGTCCACCACGAGCCCCGCCTCCTTCAGCAGAAAACCGCGTCTATTGGTCC
>JBAWAM010000323.1:0-15939 GCA_049589315.1 Myxococcaceae bacterium | reverse complement strand
GCCTCTTCATCGAAATGACTCCTGAGGAAAAAAATGTGCCTCAGGAGTAGCGCGTCGATGGGAAGGCTGTCACCGCACACATGTCGTGCGAGGTCGTCGGCGCAGCGACGTCATCGGCTGCTGGCGGCCCGAGGCGTGGAGGAGACGAACACGTAGCTGTGCTGGCCCGCCATCAGCTTCAGCGTGGCGCGAGCCTGAGCGCTTCGATCGCTGGAATCGGTCCGGTACAGGCGGTTTCGTGGCACGCAATGCAGGCGGAGACCACCCGCTGATGCGCGTCGCGGAGATCTACGGGCCTGGCTTCGAGCGATTTCACCTGGGCGAGGTAGCTCTGGGCCATCGCGTCGAACGTGGCGTTGCGCTCGGCGGGATCCGTCGGCCAGGAGCAGCGGAGCTTCCGGTGCCGCTCGAACATGGGCGGTGGCGCCTCTCCGCGGCGGATCGCCTCCCCCGCCTGGGACAGGTCACGCTGCATGGTCCGCATCAGCGCGGCCAGCTCGCTGGCGCCGTTCGGGTTGATGTCGGAGGGAAGGAGGTTTCCCGGGCTGCCCGGAACACCCGGCACCAGCGGGGTCTCCAGGGCGCAGTCGTCGCGCGGCGCCGCGGCAGCGGTCTGTGCCGGCGGCGGCTCAGACGGGCTGTCCGCGGTGCTTCGAGCGCACCCGAGCACCCCTCCCAAAAGGAACACGATCACCCGAGTCATCGAGGGTGTGAATTAACACACTTGTCAGTTCGGGGCGCTTCGCTCTACGTCGAGGGAACCGCGGAGAAGGATGGGCAGACGAAGCACTTCGCGTGGGCCTTCGACACGGACACGCGGTACTCGCACTGCGACACCACGATCGACGCGAAGTCCGGCGAGACCGGGCGCGCGCAGCTCACGATCCACGGCGACCACCTGGTCTATGACGACCTGTTCTCCGAGACGCCGAACGTCGCCTTCCAGCTCATCGCCGACGCGGATGCCGATCAGGACGGAGAGATCACGGAGGCCGAGCTGCAAGCGACGGACATTCGCACCCAGGCGCGCTACCAGGTGGGGAGCACCGGCATCACCGACCTCTGGCGCTTCATCCGGTTCCAGAGCACGAGCGTCGGTCACATCGACGGCGAGGGGCACTGCGAGGTCACTCGGCAACCGTGACAGGCATGCGACCCGACACTTCGGGTCCCTGCCTGAGGACCCGCCGAGCGCGCGCGGTTTTGACGGCGCCGGGCCCCGTGTCGAGGTTTGGCGCATGAACGCTCTGGACCTGCTCAAGAAACAGCACAGGGATGTCAACAACCTGTTCAAGCAGCTGAAGAAGGCGAGCGAGGACTCGAAGGAGGACGTCTTCATCGAGATCGCCGACAAGATCGCCACGCACAGCATCCTCGAGGAGCGGATCTTCTACCCGGCGGTCTACGTCGAGGACACCGAGGACGACCTCCAGCGCGCCGTCGAGGAGCACCTCCAGGTCAAGCGCCTGCTTGCGGACATGCTCGACATGGACGTGAACGACAGCCACTTCTACGCCAAGTGCGAGGTGCTCGAAGAGGACTTCAACCACCACGTCACCGAGGAGGAGAACGATCTCTTCAAGCGGGTGGCCCAGGAGTTCGAGCACGAGGCCCTGATGATGCTCGGCCGGGAGATGGCGACGCTCAACGAGATGCTCCAGGAGACCGACGCCTACGAGGAGATCCCGAAGGAGACCGCCGAAGCGCCCCGACTCGAAGAGTTCAAGGAACCCTGACTTGGCGGAACGGGACAGCACGGGGAGGCGGAGGCTTCGGTCCACGAGCGAGCGGCTGGCGAGCGTTTCGAAGCAGGCGCGCCCCCTCCGGACGTCGAAGCGTCGGGCAGGCGCGGCCCAGCGGAAGGTCGGCTTCGCGGTCGTCGGCCTCGGCCAGATTGCCCAACTTCAAGTATTGCCGGCCTTCGCGCATGCGGAGCGGAACGCGCGGCTGGTCGCGCTGGTGTCGAGTCACGAGGAGAAGCTGCGGAAGCTCGGGCGTCGCTACAAGCTGAAGAACCTCTACGCCTACGACGACTTCGAGGCGTGCCTGGCCCTGCCGGAGGTCGACGCCGTCTACATCGCCACGCCGAACACGCGACACCTCGAGTTCGCAGAACGCGCCGCGCGCGCCGGCAAGCACGTCCTCTGCGAGAAGCCGATGGAGATAGACGAGGACCGCTGCCGCCGCATGATTCGCGCCTGTGAGGACGCCGGGGTGAAGCTGATGATCGCGTACCGGCTGCACTTCGATCCGGCGAACCTGCACGCGGTGGATCTGGTGACGAAGGGGAAGATCGGCGAGCCGAAGTTCTTCACCTCGGACTTCAGCCAGCAGGTGGAGGAGGGCGACATCCGCCTGCGGGAAGAGACGGGCGGGGGCACGCTCTGGGACATCGGCATCTACTGCATCAACGCCTCGCGCTACCTCTTCCAGGACGACCCCATCGAAGCCTTCGCCCGCACGACCCGAGGTCACGAGAAGCGGTTCGGCGAGGTCGAAGAGACCGCCTCGTGCGTGCTTCGGTTCCCGGAAGACCGCGTCGCGTCGTTCACCTGCAGCTTCGGCGCGGCCGTCACCTCGTCGTATCGGGTGGTGGGGACGAAGGGAGATCTCCGGCTGGACATGGCCTACGCCTACTCGGAGCCCCGGGAGATGGTCATCACCGTGAACGGACGATCGACCACCCGGACGTGGGGGGAGTTCGATCAGTTCGCGCCCGAGCTGGAGCACTTCTCCGAATGCGTGCTGGAGAATCGCGACCCTGAACCCGACGGCTACGAAGGCCTCGCCGACGTGCGGATCATCAGCGCCCTGTATGAGTCGGCCCGGCTCGGGCGTCCGGTGCGGATCCAGCCTGTGGTGAGGGAGAGACGTCCCGAGCCGTCGCAGGCCGTGGCGAAGCCGAAGATCCACGAACCCGAGCTCGTGAAGTAGCCGGTCCGCATCACTGCCGTGCTCCCCGCACCCCGCTCCGCACTGCCGCTGCCCTTCTCGGTCCAGCCGCTCGGCGGGGCGGAGGGTATCGAGCACCACGCGTACAAACCGGCGAGGTCGGTGGCGGGCCCGTGAGTGGCCCCCTCTGAGACACACCGCTCGAGTGGAAATCCACCGGGCGCGAACTCGGCATCTCGCTCGTACCAGCGTGCTTCCACCTTTGCGCAACTCAGTCGGACATCCGCTCGGTGCTCCGGCGCGAGACGCTTCACCGTGATCTCGATGCCGACCGGCGCACCTTCGTGGACCTCCACACCGTCCTGCTCGAGCATTGAAACGATCGCTCCCAGAGTCCGGGCCGCCAGACCACTGGATGCTTCGGCCGAGCTGCGTGCGTCCAGCACCCGAACACCGATGGGACGACGAAGGTCATCGAACCGGACGCGTTTGTGCGGCTCTTCCGCCGTCGCCGCTGGAGCCGGCACGTTCCGTGGGGCGAAGCAGCCTGCGACAATCAACGGGATCATCCACAGCCCGGATTTCATGAGCGCCTCAGTGTTCTGTTCGAAAGGGCGAAGACCAGCGGAGACGCCCGGAGCTGGCTGCCAGCTCGTCGCGCTGTGCTTGCGACAGTCGAGGCGCCGCTCCAGGTGCTTTGCGAGACCGCAGACCATCCGTGCCGGACCGCTCGAACCACTGAAGCCAGCAATTGATCGACCCGCGAGTTACGCCGAGCTGCTTGCTCAGTCGATGACGGCTTCGCCAGCGAGGTACGAGGTCACGGCCTTCGCGCGGAGCCACGCATCCAGTTCTCCGGCTGCGTTGGCCTCCGAGAGAAAATCCGCCAGCCAGCAGCTTCAATTCCGCCGGAGTCCTGCGGCTGGCGCTGATCGCCTGACCACTCTTCGAGCGAGGCAAATCGATCTCCCGACCGAAAGAGATCGCGGCACTCTGATCCCCGCTCGATCATCCGCCAACCACCTCAGCCCGCCTCGGATCGATCCCATCCAAGGCGATCTGTCTAGACTGGTGTCGCCCCTTCCATTCGGAGGCTGTATGCCTGCCTGCTGCTCCCGGAGCGCCACGCGATGAACCCACTCACCACCGTCACGATGACCCTTCTCCTGGCCGCGCCTTCCCCGGAGCTCGCGAAAGCCGAGTCGCTGGAGGCCCGCGCCCACGACCTCCAGCGGGAAGGCCGGTACGGGGAGGCGGAAGCGCAGCTGAAGGAGGCGCTCGCGATCCGGAAGAAGCGGCAGGGCGCGGACCACCTCGACGTCCTCAACGCCGAGATGAACCTGGCGGTCGCCTGGCGTCGCCAAGGGGAGGCACAGCGGGCGGTGACGATGCTGGAGCGGGTGCTGAAGGCACTGGCGGCGTCGAAGGGTCCGGAGGCGGCGGAACTCCACCGGAAGGCCCTCAACAACCTGGCGGCTGCATACCGGGCCCAATCCAGATACGCGGACGCCCGGGAGATCCTCGAACGGGTCCTGGCGCAAATCGACGAGGGCCCGCCGACCGAGGAGCGCGGCCGGGTTCTCGACAACCTCGCCAACATGAACATCCAGCTGAGGGACTACGATGCCGCCGAGAAGCAAGCGTGGCGCGCACTCGCAGAATGGAAGTCCCTGAAGGGCGCCGAGGACGTGGACGTCGCCGTCTCGATGACCGTGGTGGGAACGGTGGTCATGCTGCGCCGCCGGTATCCGGAGGCCAGGCGCCTGTTCGAAGACTCGCTGCGGATACAGGAACGCGTCCGGGGCAGGGAGCACCCCGAACTGTGCGCGGTGCACAACATGATCGGAACGCTGGAATACCGCGAGAGCAAGCTCGACGCGGCGAAGGCGCGGTTCGAGAAGGCGCTGGCGATCGGACGCAAGGCGAAGCTCACCGACTCGCATCCCGTCGTCGTGGACGCGCTCAAGGGCCTCCGGGCGATCGAGAAACGCAAAGCTCAGTGATCGGGGAGCACGAGCCGCAGCGGAATCACCAAGTCGTGGACGATCGGCTCCGAGGTGTCCAGCGGAGGCAGTCGCCACGTCTTCAGCGCCCGGAGCACCGGCACCTCCAGGTCGGCCAGCGGCTTGAGCGCCCGGCAGTTCTCGAACGCGCTGTCGGAGACCTGGAGGATAGGGCGAACAATCGCGGTTCGGACGAGGTGAGGGAAGTGGGGGAAGTGAGACGGGAGCGGGGAACATGAAGTGGAGGCGCTCGGGGTGTGGATGCATGGCGGCGGTGTGTGGTCGCGGCGATACCGCGGGCAGAGCCATGCCCGTGCGTGTGACGCGGGAGAGAAAAAGTCTCTTTCGCCGATTGTTCCAGTGACGTCGCTCCAGGCTACAGCCGCGCCTGGAACACGAGGAAGTCCCGTCCCGCCCGTTGCCAGTCGCGATCGGGCACGCGCACGAACCCCTCCTGAAGATAGAGGCGCTGGGCAGAGTGCATGGACGGCTGCGTCCACAGCACCATCCGAGCGTACCCGCCGGCTTTCGCCGTCCTCATCGCGGCGCCCACGAGTGCCCGGCCGATGCCGCGACCACGATGCTTCGGCGCCACCGCCAGCAAATGCATCTCGGCCTCGTCACTCGCCGCCATCCGGTGGGCGGGTGAGTCGGGCGGCACGACGATCACCATACCGATGAGCGTGTTGGTGGAAGGAACTCGCACGGCGAGGAGCTCACCGCGCGCCCTCACCGAATTCGCGGCGAACAAGGAGGTGGCCAGTTCGGAGTCCGTGAATCCGCCTCGTACGTAGACGAGCTGGAGCAGGCTCTCCAACTCCACATCGGTCACGCCCACGACTTCAGCGGGCTGCACGGCATTCATGCTCGCTCCCTCAGCTCGACCACGACCGCGGCAGCATCGGTCCTGGGCGGGCATCCTGGCGAGCTCCTCTGTTGTCCAGGCAAGGCACCGCGTTCCCGGGCCGTCCGGGAAATCACACGCGCGAGGGGAGTTTGGGCCCCTCATGAATTCACCTGTACGTTCTCTCCGAATCGGTGCGCTGCTGTGCCTGGGTCTGGCCATGGTGGGCTGCAGCGGTGCGCCCTCCGAAACCGATGCACCAGACGCGCACACGCCGGGCACCTCGTCCGCACCTTCCGAAGGAGTCTCCATGGCAACTCCTCCTGCGTCGTCTCCGACTTCCCCGGTGGCGTCCCCGAACGAGTCCACCGCTCCGAGTCCGGCCACTCAGCAGCTGGACTCCGATGGCGTGGTGATGATGTTTCCGCCCAACCCGGACGGCAGCAGCTGGAGCCTCGGCACGAGCGACCCGAATCTGGAGAACGACTACTTCGACATCAACGGCGCCGAGGCGACGAAGGAGTCCGAGAACGGCATCACCTACTGGGCCAACTCGGGTGGCGTCGTGAACTATCGAAGCGGGGCACCTTCCGGCCGCACGGTGCGTCTCAACATCAGGGCAAGCGGCGGGTCTCAGAAGTACACGTGGCAGAACGGAGCCATGGAGAACGGGTACCTCGGCAACCCGAAGGACCTGAAGAACCTGGAGGCCACCGTCTACGTGCGAGTGCGCGGCAACAACGGCACGCACACCTCGATGAACTGGAAGCTGCGCGGCGGCAAGCACTCCAGTTCGGATGAGACGCTCGCCAGCTGCGTTGAGACCGGCGTCCCCTTCGGGAACGAAGGGCCCGAGGCAGGACGCGAGCTGGATCACCCGTACTACGACATGGTCCCGCTCACGCCGAAGTTCACCTACTCCCTCGAGGAGGGAAAATGGCTCGGCGTAAAGGTCGTCTCGTACGTCATCGAGGGCGGCACGAAGAACCTCCTCTACCTGGATACCGACCCGTTCGACGCGAACGGAAAGCCGCGCAATGAGTTCCGTCTCTACACCGAGTGGGAGGACCGGGATGGCGTGAGCACCGGCCGCTACTCGAAGGCCGCGACCTGGGCCGGCCACGTGACCACGTTCCGGGTGGACGGCTGGAAGTTCGTCGACTTCGCCATCCTCTCCGCGCGCGAAATCATCCCTCCCGCAGCCTGATCCGAGAGCAGCTTCGAATCCGCCCCGGCGGCCGCATCCCTCTCATCGGGCAGCGGCTCCGGGGCGATTCATTTCGCCTGAGTCGAACCGATCATCTGGTCGACCATCGCGAGGAACTCGGCGGGCGGGAAACTCGTCATCGACCGGCGGCTCAACCCGTACCAGGTCTCCCTGAAGCTTCGCCGTCGAGGGCACCCTGCGCAACTTCGAGCCCGTGCCCACCGAGGTGCAGCGCCGCGACGGGCTCCAACTGGGCCCCCGCTCGATTCTCGGCGCGCTCGTGCCCGAGGACGTGCCCGGACTTCCCTGGTACGCCGACGTGGCGCGTGAGCTCGCGGTGTACGACTGGAGGGGCGAGAGGACGCCAGTGGCCGGGAGAGGCACACTCGGGCCATGAGCACCTTCGCCTGTCCGTGAAGGACCTCCAGGCCAGCCTTCGGTTATGACGTCCACGTTCGGGTGCGTGCCGCCGATAGGAACTGGGGGCGTCAGGTCGCGACGAGCTTCGCGGCCTTCACCAGCGCCTCGGCCATCGGCGCGGCGGAGGCGGTGCCCTTGCCGGCGATGTCGTACGCGGTGCCGTGGTCGGGCGAGGTCCGCGGCAGCGGCAGCCCCAGCGTCACATTGGTCGTGAGCTCGAAGTCCAGCGCCTTGGCCGCGACCAGTCCCTGGTCGTGGTACATGGCCAGCACCGCGTCGTACGGCATCTTGTCCGCTTTCGCGAACAGGCCGTCTGCGGCGAGCGGACCCTCCACCTGCACCCGGGCGCGCCTCGCGCGAGCGATGGCCGGGCAGATGATCTCCATCTCTTCATGTCCGAGGAGCCCGCCCTCGCCCGCGTGCGGATTGAGCCCGCACACGCCGATCCGCGGCGCCCGTCCACCGAGCACCGGGCGCAGAGCATCGCTGAGCAGCTTGAGCTGCGCCGCCAGCCTCTCCACCGAGAGCGCGCCGGGGACCTTCGCCAGGGGCAGGTGGTTGGTGGCCAGCGCCACCCTCACTCGGGGGCCATCCATGAGCATCAGCACCTCGCAGCCGAACGCCTCCGCGAGAACTTCGGTGTGGCCCATGAAGGGGATGCCGGCGCGGGAGATCTGCTCCTTCGACACCGGCGCGGTGCAGATCGCGTCGATCCACCCGTCGCGCGCGGCGTCGATCGCTGCCCGGAAGTAGTCGTACTGGGCGCGTCCCCCCGCGAGGGTGGGCTTTCCCGGTCGACGGTCGCGCGCGGGCAGCCGGGAGATCTCGATGCGGGTGGGGCGCGCGGGCTTGTGCCCGAGCGGCCACTCCGCCTCCTCCAGCGACGCGAGCTGGGGGAAGGCCTCGAAGACGCAGGCGTCTCCAAACACCACCGGGGTGAGGGCCCGGCGGACGTGCGGCGTGCCCAGCGCTTCGGCCACCACCTCCGGCCCGATGCCGGAGGGATCTCCGAGGGAGATCCCCACCACCGGCTTCCGCTCCGGCGGGGGCAGGGGCGGCCGGGCGCGGCGGGCCGGGCTCAGATGCGGACCTCGACCGTGGCCTGCTGGCGGAGCTCCTTCACGTACTGCTCCGTGTACTTCTCCATCTGGTCGCGGAAGATCTTGTCCTGCAGCTCGCCCTTCATCTCATCGAACGTCTTCACCGGCAGCGCCCGGCGGTCCTCGACCTTGATGACGTGGAAGCCGTGCCGGGTGCGGACCGGCTCCGACACTCCGCCGACGGGCAGCGAGAACGCGACCTTGTCGAACTCCGGCACCATCATGCCGCGCTTGAAGTAGCCGAGATCTCCGCCGTCCTCCGCGGAGGGGCCTTCGCTCTTCTTCTTCGCCAGCTCCACGAAGTCGGCCCCGGGCTTGCGCGCCTCTGCGGCGAGCGCCTTCGCCTTCTCCTCGGCGGCCTTCTCCTGCTCCGGCGTCGCGTCCTTCGGAATCGAAACGACGATGTGGCGGGCGTGGACCTCGGGATCCTGCTGCTCCATCCGCACCCACTGGTTGTAGGCGTTCTTGAGCTCCTCGTCGGCGATCTTCACCCGGCTGCGGACCTTCAGGTTGATCAGCTTCAGCCGTCGGAGCTGCCCGCGCATGAAGGTCTTGTAGGCCTGCAGCGTGTAGCCTTCGCCCACCAGCGCCTGCTCGAACTGCTCCGCGCTCATCCCGTTCTGGCGACGCACGTCCTCGATGCCGAGGTCGATCTCCTGGTCGGACACGGTGAGCCCGAGCTCCTCCATCTGGACCTCGAGCAGCTTCTCGGAGATCAGCGCCTCCACCGCGCCCTGCATCACCCGCTTGCGGAGCTCCGTGCGCTTCTGTGGATCGCCCTCCCGGCCGACCTGCGCCAGCTCGGGCGCGGCGCGCTGTTCGACCTCCGAGAGGGCGATGGGCTGGTCGTTCACGACCGCGGCCACCTTGTCCACCAGCTCTGCGTTCGCCGCCGCCGCCGTGAACAGCAGTCCACCCGCGAGCGCCGTGGTCATCATCTTCTTCATCGTGCTTCGTCTCCTTGGGGGCGACCGGTGATGCTCTGGAGGACAGGCTCGTTCACGGTGAGCTGCGCTTCGGATCTCAGCTTCGCCACATACGCACGCTGCGCCTCGACCCGCTTCTCCTTGAGCAGCCTCGCTTCCACCTGCGGACGGACCTCCGCAAGCTCGGGCTTCGCCGCCGGTTTCCGCTGCAACACCTTGAACAGGTGAAATCCGTACTCACTCGCGACCACATCCGAGACCTGCCCGACTGCCAGCTTGAAGGCCGCCTCGTCGAACGACGGCGGCATCACGCCCCGGGGAAAGAACCCCAGGTCGCCTCCCACCCGGGCGTCCGCTGAGAGCGAGTACTTCCTCGCCAGGTCGGCAAACTTCTTTCCCTGCCTCAGGAGCTGCTGGACCCGCCGGGCTTCGTCGAGGCTGCGGACGACGATCTGCGCGGCGCGGACCTGCTCCTGCTGGTGGAACTCCTCGCCGTGCGTCTCGAAGTGCTGGCGGATCTCCTCCTCGGTCACCGCCACGCGCTGGTAGACGTGCTCGTCGAACAACTTCTCGATCATCAGCAGGGCCGCGGTGTCCCGCTTCAGCTCCCCGCGCGACATGCGCCCCTGGGCCAGCGCTTCATCGAAGCCGTCTGCCGGGTAGTCCGCGCTGATCCGCAGGACGCCGCGGTCGATCTCCTCGGGCGAGATCTGGAGGTTCAACTTGCGCGCCTGCTGCAGGAGCAGGGTGCGTTCGATCAGCGTGTCCAGCAGCGCCCGGCGGTACGGTTCGACCTGCTCCGGGCTGCGCGGCTCCAGCGGGTCGACCCCCTGGAGATCGCGGACGAGCGCCTTCTCGAAGTCTGCGCGCGACAGGATCTCGCCATTCACCATGGCCACCACGTTCTCGTCGAACGCGGGCTCCTTCTTCTCGGTGCAGCCGGCGAACCCGAACGCACCGATCCCCGCGAGGGCGAGGGCGACCGTCGCGATACGGGGAAGGGCTCCTGCGCGATCCGTCATGAGCGTGTGCGCCTCCCTACCTGTGCGGCGCGAGCGCGCCCGCGGGGGCCGGCGCCGGCATGAAGCCCCGCTGCGGATCGGTCCCGCCCTTCGGCGGCGCCTTCAGGTCGATCTCGATCTTCGAGAGGGGGGCCTCGTGGACCTGGAGCTTCGCCTTGACCTTGAGATTCTCGACGAACGTGTTGAACGCCTCGGTGCGGCGCTCGTAGAGGAGGCGCGCCTGGATCTGGGTCTTCACCTGGTCCACGCCCAGGTTCAGCGCGGCCTGCCGGCCCTGCAGCTTCAGCACATGGAAGCCGGTCGGGGTCTCCACCACCTCCGAAACGATGCCGATGGTGGTGCCCAGCTTCTTCGCCGCCTCCGCGACCTCGGTCCCGTACTCCTTCGCGAGCTCCTCGTTCGAGAGGTAGCGCATGTCGCCGCGGAGCGGCTTCGTCCGGGGCTCCTCCGAGTGCGCCTCGACCAGCTTGCCGAACCCGGCGTAGTCCAGAGGCTGCAGCGCGCGGGCCCGCTTCACCAGCTCGTCCGCCTGCTTCTTCTTCTCCGCCCGGGACGCATCCCCGGCGTCCGCCTTCAAGAAGATGTGCGACAGGCGCAGCATCTCCGGCTTTACGTAGTCGTCCTTGTGCTTCTCGTACCAGGCGGCGACGTCCTCATCGGAGATCGGGGTCGACTTCTCGTCGAACTCCTTCTTGATGAGCTTCTGGACCATCACCTTCTTGGCTTCCTCGATGACGTCCGGGTCGTTCTGGAGGCCGCGGGCGGCCGCCTCCCGGGCGAGCAGCTCGAACCGGACCAGGCCGTCCACGTACTCCTTCCGCTGATCGATCGACTGGAAGCGGGTCCGGGCGAAGGGGCTCATCTCCTCGAAGCGCTTCTCGAGCTCTTCGGCGGTGATCGAGTCGTCGTGGAAGGTGGCGATCGGAGTGCCTGCGCCGGTCGGATTGTGGCGGAAGTTCATCGCGCCCGGGCTGGACGCCTGCTTGTCACAGCCGGCCAAGGCGGCCAGGCCAGCCATCGAGAGCGTGATCGCGAGACGACGAGGGGACATGTGGACCGACATCCGCTTTCTCCAGTACGAGCCAGCCGCACACAGCTAGCACGGACGGGTGGACCCAACAACGACACGCGTAGTCGCTCGTATTCCGGGCGTTCCGTGAAAATGGGCCGCTTCTGGGCCGGAGCGCCGCGCCGCTGGTCGATCGCCCCCTGCGCGGACTATCCCAGCGCAGAGCATCGCGGCGGCACCGCTCAGGATCTCCGCGAGCGCTGCGATGACGGGCTCCTCCGAGAGCCTGAAGAGGTTGGCGGCGATCCACAGGGTCCACCAAGCAGCCATGTGGGCTCTCTTCACCGCCTCCTCGCCCGCGAGTCCGGCGAGCAGGGTGCGCACCACCATGAACGGTTTGACCGGGCTGGCGAATCAGCCCACCGCGGCGACCGGGGGTGGCGCCGACGTCAATCGCCATGGCGTTCGCCCTCCGGAATGCCAAGTGCAGCCAGCGAAGGAAGGTCACCGCGCTGGCGAGGTAGGCGAGCTCCAGAAGCAGCGTGAGGGCCGGGTACGCCCACTCGAAGAGGACCTCGAACGCCACTGGCCATCGATAACTTCTTGACCTGGGGACCGGCAGTTCCGTCGAACTACTCAGGTTCCGTATGGCAAATCCAATGCGCCGCAGGAGTGTCCCTGGGAACTCACGGCGAAGTGGTCGTGGTCGCTCGATGATCGTGACCACCGATGCGGAGAACATCAACATCCGTGCTCTGGAGCGCGCCGACTTGTTCATGTCCGAAGAGCTGGTCAAGCTTTGAGTGTTTGGAGGTCTTGCATGCGGAAGGCGGCGATCGCGTTGTCGCTGGTCATGGTGGCCGCACTTCCTCTGGCGTGCACGCCGGGCGGACGTGAAGTGAACGAGGCCGGCGATGCGGGAGGAGTTGCCGACGCCGGCGCTCGTGTTCCCTCAGCCGGTGGGGATGGCGGCGAAACTACAGACGGGGGCGTTGTCGCTGGCGCTGAGCACGCCTGGCTCGATGACGACGCGACCTGGCGCGAAGTTCCCGGCGCATCGTCGATCGAGGCAAGGGTGCTGGTGCGCGAAGCGGTCCCCGGCGCCCTGCGGTTCCCGCGAATCCAATGGGAGAGCTGCGGTCCCAGCTGCGAGGTCGCGATGATGGACCAGAGCCATGGCGAGATCTGGTACGCGGCGATGGACACCGTGGTCACACCCACTGGGCCTCGGGTTTGGACGTCATTCCTGCTGCCGGGCAATGGCTACACGATGCGTCGGTTCATCGATCTGGGAACCGGGGAGACAGTCGCTGCACTTCGAATCGAGCCTTCACCGCGCAATGCGTCTCAGTTTCCGGACATAACGAATGCAGGCAAGTCGCCCCTCGCCTTGTCTCTGTTTGCTGACCCGACGAGTGAAAATGGGAACATGGTCCGAGCGCTCTACGATGCGCGAAGTGGCGCCTGGGAGTTCAAGCTGCCTTGGGAGGAAGTAGCCGGGAACACCTGCGAAAAGATTGCGATCGACTCGGCCCCTCCCGCGCTGCTGCTGGGTTGCGGCACCGTCTCCGTTCTCGCCGCGGCCGGTTCGAACGAACGGACCCTGATCGAGGAGAGCGAGCGCTACGGCTCTGGCGCCGGCAAGGCGGGACTGGCCGCCTGGTCGGAACGTCCGCCCGGGCTGCCCGCGAGTTCCCGTATCCGCACGTGGTCAGCCGATGCGGGCTCAAAACTGCTTGTGGAATCGATGCCCGGTGTGGCCTGCGGCGTGGCCGTGAGCTCGAGTCGCATCACCGGAATCCGAAGTGGAGATCCGCAGCAGGGCACCTATTGCCCGGGGCTTCTGGCCTCACCCGAGTTCTGGAGCGTACCCCGCAACGGCGGTGAGGTGACGTCGTGGCGCGTACCTGGGGCCGAACCGGTGGCTATCTCCGGAAGCACCACGTGGGGCGAGTATGCGGCCATCCACACCCTGACCAAGGTGGATCCGAACCTCAACCACGCTCAGCGCTCCAGCATTTGGCTGATTCGTTTCACCGACGGAAAGATGCGCCGAATCGTCCCGTCGCCCGGCCACGATTGGCGGGGGAGTCTCCTCGCAATCGACGAGACCCATCTCTACGTCGGCGAACACAAGGAACGTGAGGAAGGGACGAGTATCGATCACGTCTACCGCTACCGTCTCGACCACTTCGACGAGATTGGTGTCCCGCTCGAGTAGGGGCGCACTTCGTGTGAGGCCGGAAGCTCTACAGAAGCAGTTCCGCAAACTGGAACTAAATGATGAGCCGACTCCGACCAACATTCGCGTCGGCCGGACGCTCCGGATGCGCTGCGAACGTCGGTCCGCCTTGCGGAATGAGGGCGGTCGCGGAGTGGGGCATAAGGTGCCGCTACAGCCCGAGCCGGTCGCTGACCTGCTTCCAATTGGTGGACGCGATCACCGCCTGGTCGAGCGGCTTGCCCCCGAGCTGGGTCACGCCGTTCGCCTGGAGCAGCGCGATGAACTGCGTCCGCGTCTGCTCATCCGCGACGACCGCGTGGGTAAACGCGCGGGCCGGAACACCCGCCTTCAAGCAGACCTCGTTCGAGGTCCGGAACCCGGAGGCGTAGGGATTGCTGCCGGCGAGCTTTCCATCCACCTGGCCGACCAGCTCGTCCAGGACCGGGCGGGTGCTGAACTTCGAGGAGCGCTTGTTGTACTCCGCCTTCGAGATTGGATCGATGTCCGCCTGCCACTTCCCGACGCTCACGCCGAAGCTGTCGTTCGGGTACGCGTGCCAGTCGGTGCGGGAGAGCTGCGCCTGCATGGGCTGCCCCACCGAGAGGAGCTGAACCCTCCCCGCGCCGTAGCTGCTGCTGATGCTCTTCGAGCTCTCAATCGCCGACGGCGTCACCATCCGCATGAAGGCGAACTCGGCGCCGCCCGAGGCCTCGTCGGACGCCAGCGATGCCCCGGCCTTGTGGAGGCCGCGACCGTAGCGTTCGACGGAGCTCATCAGCCCATCGGTCGTCAGGATGAGCCGGGCCGAGTCCAGCTCGCGGACGCCGACCATCAGCGCGCGGACGCCCTTCTCCGCATAGGCCTTCCCGAGGGCGGGATCCACTGGCGCCATGTGGCCCGGGAAGACCTCTTCGATCCTCACCTGCGCGAGCCGCTCGGGTCCGATCCCGTGCTGCGCGAGCGCTTCGTCCAGCTCTGCCAGCGACACGTCGTGGAGCCGCAGCCCGAGCGTCTCCGCCGCCTGGGGCGCGACCATCCGGAGGACGCTCAGCCGGGCCAATCGCTGGGTCTGGAGCGGATCCGCGTCCGTCACCAGCTTGTTCAAGCCCACCTTCGAGAGGGCGAGCTCGAGGTTCGCCTTTCGCTCGGCGTCGCTGCTCCCGAAGGCGCGGATCCGGACGCGGTCCCGGTAGGCCTGGTGGTTCCCGGTCGAGGGCACGTACTCGAGGCTGAACTTGCCCTCGCTCTCGATCCGCTGCGCCTCGATGTTCGGCCGGTATGAGCCAGCCGCCTCCATCACCGTCGTCTTTCCGTCGAAGGAGGCCTTCTCGACGAGGAACGATTCCTTCTTCGCCTCGGGCATCTCGGCGAGCCGGTTCGCGAGCTGGAGGGACTCCGCGTGCGTCAGTCGCGCGTTGAGCTCCGTTGCGGGGCCCATGTTCGGGGTGACGATCTGCCGGACCTTCACCTCCATCGCGCCGGCGAAGCTCGAATCGAGGTGGAAGACGGCGCCGCTCGCGGTGTGACCAATCTGCGTGAGCGCGTCGACGGGGAGGCTGCTCTGGACGCTCGACTTTGGCAGACCGGACACCTCGGTGATCGAGATGTTGTTCGCGTTCCCGAGCGACGTGCCGTACGCGCCCGGCGCCGGGCTCCCCGGCAGGACCGGCTGCCATGGATTCTCCTGGCCCTGTCCGGAGGACTGGCCGCCCTGCCCGCCCTGGAACTTGTCGACGTGGAACCCATTGAGGCCGGGATCGACGGCGTTGAGCTCAGCCCCATCCTGGGCGTCCGGCTTCACCGGCGTGAGCTTCTTCTTCTCGGTGGACTTCGACTTGGATGCGCCGAAGCCAAACAAACCCTTGATGTTCATGGCGACTCAGGAGGAGCGGATGAGGTCCCGGTAGAAGTCCTGCAGCTCAGCGTCATGGGAGAACTTCGGCGCGCCATGCGTGAGGCCGCGGAACACGCGCTCGAAGGTCGCCACGTCCAGCTTGCGCACGATGGCCTTCCGCATCGGGCCCTCGAACGACAGCCCCCGTGCGGGGTCGCCACCCTTGAACTCCGCCTGCATCACATGCGGGCGCTGGGTGTCGTAGTAGCAGAGCTCCCGGGTTGCCTCCCGGTACTCCACGTCGCCGGCGATCTCCGGGATGAAGCGCCCCTCGGGGTCCTCGATCCAGTACACCGCGTCCTTGTCCAGCCCAGGTCCAGTCGCCACGCCGTCCTCCGCTAGTTGCTCAATCCGAGCTGATCACCGACCTGCTTCCAATCCTCGGCCACGATCACCGC